>DATGVC010000254.1:0-17075 GCA_035300745.1 Gemmatimonadales bacterium
ACCGCGAGTCGCAGAGACACGAGCCCGCCCACCGCACAGCCCAGGAAGATCGCGATCTCGGACGCGCGATCGAGCCATGTATCGAGCCGATGGCCGGCCGCGGAGACCAGCCCGAACTCGCGCGCGATGCCGCCGTCGAGCGCGTCGAGGAGTTGTCCGAGGGCCATGAGCACGAGTGCGGGAACGACACGCCCAGTCGCGAACGCGACGGCCGCGGCCGCGCTCACCGCAAACGCCGCCCACGTCACCTGATTGGGCGAGAGCCCGAGCGTGACGTGCACGAATCGCAGGACCGGGCGAATGCCGCGGTCTACAGCGGAGCCAAGAACAGGAGCAAATTCATACATAGGAGGACCACGATGAGGACGGCTTCCTTGGTCTTGTCGGAGACCCCGACGAGAAACCCTTGAGTCACGAGCGGCGAGTACGGGTACCACGGCATCTTCTCGTAGCCGACGCTGTAATCCATCGCGAGGTGAATGAGAAAGAAGAGCGCGGGCACCCACGTTCCGAGAAACAGGCACAGTGGAAGGATCCACAACAGCGCGACAGGCTCCTGGAGTGACGTTCGCCAGTAATAACCCAACTGTCTCCGGCGACCTACCGTTCGGAGATAGAACGGAGCCTTGATCGCGTGATCGATGTCCACGCCGACGCCGAAGACGTAGGCGAGCACGACGTCGCTCCCCGTCAGCTTCAGCACTCTCACCCCCAGCGTCGTCGCGAGCGCGTGCGTGACGATCGTCATGTGACGGGCTCACCAGCGGTAGCCCGACGGGGACCAATCCCCCAGATGAGCAGCAGTCCGGCGGCGATCCACACGAAGTCGCGCACGCGACTGACGATCGACGTGTACAGGCCGAGCTGCGGATCGAGCCCGAAGAGGTTGAAGAGCAGATAGAACGCGCCTTCCCGCGCGCCGAGCTCGAACGGCACCAGGAACGTCACGTTGCCGGCGATAGCCTCGAGCCCGCCGATCGCGAACGCGTGCAGGTAGCCAAGCCGGAATCCCAGGCTGGCGACGATGAGCATCAACTCGAGCATAAAGATGCAGCGGCTCAGATACTCGAGCAGGATGGCCTGCACGAAACGGCCCGGCTGCCGGTGATAGAACTCGGTAATCTGCTGATCCACCTCGACGAGCATCGCGCGCCTCGGCTCGAGCCGGGCCGCGAGGCGGCGGAGCAGTGGGACCCGCGCCATCCAGTTCAAGACGCGCTCGAGCAGGCCGCTGCGGTGAGCCGACAGGAACAGCGCGATGATGCCCAGGAGTACCAGTCCCACGACACCGAGCATGACGAACACCGCGTTCGGCGTCTCACGCGGCAGCAACGCAAATGCGAGTACGATAGCCGTGAGCCAGACCAGCACGTAGGCGACCGAGTGCAGCATCCGATGCAGGATCACGGAGCCCGCGGCGCGTCGGGTCCCCAGCCACGGCGCCAGCGCGGCTACCCGAAACGGCTCACCGCCGGCGTTGATGACGGGCGTCAGGACGTTGAGCGCGCCCGCGGAGATCGTCATGGCGAAGGTGCGCCAGAACCGCGGCCGATTGGAATCTCCCATTGTCAGCTGCCAGGCGCGCGCGCTGCACGCGTACACCACCGCGTAGAGCAGGACGATGGGCACGAGCATGAAGCCCGAGCGTGCGGCATCGGACACGAGCTGGCCGACGCCGATTCGTGAGACGAGATAGCCGAATACCACCGCGCCCAGCAAGAAGAGGGCGAGCTGCAGCCGCCGGGGGGGCGGGCTCATGCGACCGCGGCGTAAGAAGCCTCGAGCACCGCGGCGACCTGAGCGATATCGGCCATCGGCCGGGCGCTGTCGCCGGAATCGAGCGTGGTGGCGAAATCGTGAAACAGCCCCGCAAACCACTTCGCGTACGACGCCTTGTCGAGATCGACGGTGTGATCGAACGACTCCGTCTGGCCCTCGCGCTCGAGCGTCAGGATTCCGCCGCTCCACGTGATGCTGCCGCGCTCGCCGATGAAACGGATCTCCGTTTCACGGCGCCGCGCCGCCCACGTGAGAAACATCGTCGCCATGCGATCGGGATAAGAGAACACGAGCTGCGCCGTGTCTTCGACGTCGTAGGCGCCGTGGCGCAGGCGTCCGGTCCAGGCGCGCACCGACTGCGGCGGTCCCGCGACGTCGAGCAGCTCGTAGACCAGATGCGTGCCGTGATCGAGCAGCACGCCGCCGCGTCCGTCGGCGCGCCGGCCCCGCCATGGGACGGAACTGTCGCCAGCTCCCGCCCCCGCCCCCGGGTCGGCAGCCACGCGATAGACGCGGAACTCCGCGAGATACCAGCGCCCGATCAGCCCGTCGTCGAGCCACCGCTTCAGGCGCAGCCATACCGGGTTGAAGCGGTACTGATGGCAGGGCATCACCACCCGCTCGGCATCGAGCGCCGCGGCGGCGAGTTTGGTTGCCTCGGCACGGTTCACCGCGACCGGCTTCTCGCACAACACGTGATAACCCTGCGCCAGGCCCCAGAGCGACAACTCGAGGTGTGACGAGGTCGGAGTGCAGATGTCGACGAAGTCGAGCGGCCCAAGGTCGGCGACTTGATCAACGCGGGAAAACAGAGGAATACCCTGGAACGTCGGCGCGGAGGTCACATCATCCACGATGCCGACGATCTGCAGGCGCGATGCCACCTTGGGATCGGCTTGAAACGCCGGGAGATGCCCGGAGCGTGCGATGCCGCCCAGACCCAGCAGCACCCCACGATACACGCGCTGACTATCAGGCGAGCTGCGCATGAACCTTTGGTTCGCGCTCGTGGGCCAGAATGAGCCCGATGAGCACGAGGTTGAGCGGGCCGATCACGATCCAGCAATACGCCGCCGGCCAGCCCGGTACCGCGGTGATGGCAAGCAGCAGGAAGCGAATGTTCTGCGCGATCCAGGCGCAGCCCTCAACGACCGCACGTTGCCGCTCCGCCCAGGCCAGTTGTATCGAGACCGGTACGGGGCGGCCAGCGAGCGAGCGCGCCAGCGCGGTCGTCCGCGGGAAGAGCCACGCCTGGCGGCGCAGGTAGTCGCTGTAGAACCACGCCGAGAGACGGGTCCAGATAGATGCGCCCCCCCCGCTCCCTCCCGCTGGAACGGGTGTCTGCTCGGGAAGATCGAGCTCGCTTCCCTTGCCGACCGCGAAGTAGAGATACGCCTGGCGGATGTAGTCGGCGGCTGCCGCCTGATACGAGTGCGAGAGGATCGCCGCCAGCGCGAGCAGCGGTCCGCCCCAGCCCCATCCTGCCATGTACAAACGCGCGCCGAGATGCGCGTACAGGCTGACAAACCGCCCCGTGTCCGCCAATCCGTCGAGGATGCGGCCCATGCGAGTCGACTTGCCCCGCAGCCGCGCGAGCTGGCCGTCGGCGCTGTCGAGCACATCCGAGATAACGAAGAGCGCCACGCCAATCGCGTTGAGCCAGGGACGCGAGTACCAGAAGAAGTGGCCCGCGGCCACGCCAAGGATGAGACTCGCCAGCGTGACGCTGTCCGCCGAAACGCCCGTGGGTGCGAGCGTCTTGGCGAGCCACCACCCGACCGGTCTGAAGAATCGGCGGTCAGCCCACTCCTCGACTACCGGTCCCTTACTGGCGTACACGCGAGCTCGCCTCTTCGAGGACGGCCTTCATCGCCGCCAGCGCTTCCATCGCCTGCTCGTCGGTGATGACCAGCGGCGGGTTGATGCGCACTTCCGGATTGTAGATCATCGCGATCACGCCGCGCGCGAGCAGGGTGTCGAAGATCCCGCGCGTGACCTTCTTGTCGAGCAGCGTGCGTGTGCCGGGAACGACCAGATCCATGCCCAGCAGCAGCCCGCGACCGCGCACGTCGCTCACGATCGGGATCTCGTCCTCCCAGCGCTGCATCTCGGCCAGCATCAAACCGCCGAGCCGGCGACTGTGCTCGACCAGATCCTCTTCGACAATCGTCCGGATCGTGACGTGGGCCGCGGCCGCCGCGAGCGGGTTGCCGCCATAGCTCGACGAGCTGCCGCTCGGATTCGCCCATGGCTTCGAGAAGGCGATCGACTCGCGGGCCACGATGCCGCTGACCGGGAAGCCGCCGCCGAAGCCTTTGCCCACGAGCAACACATCGGGCACGATGTTGTCGTGCTCGACCGCGAACATCTTCCCGGTTCGCCCGAAGCCGGTGATCATCTCGTCGCAGATGAGCAGCGCGCCGATCTCGGTCGCGAGCGCGCGAAGCTCCCGCAGATAGCCGGGTGGTGGCACTACGTTGCCGGCCGTGCCCTGCACCGGCTCGACGATGATCGCGGCGATGTCGTTCGTCGTCTCGAGCGCGATCTTCGACCGCACGAAGTCGACGCAGTGCCACTCGCACGACGGGAACGTCTTGCCGAACGCGCAACGCGCGCACGAAGCGTAAGGAGTCGAATAGGTACCCGGCGCGAGGGGACCCAGGCCGTGCTTGAAGCTTCCCGACAGCAGCGGCAACACACCGCCCGTTTTGCCGTGGAAGCCACCCCAGAACCCCATGACTTCGTGGCGGCCCGTTGCGGCCCTGGCCAGGCGCAGCGCGGCCTCGACCGCCTCGGCGCCGCTCGAATAGAGCTGCGTACGGTTCACGTCGCCGGGCGCGAGCTCGGCGATCAGCTTGACCAGCGCGGCGCGATGCTCGGACGTAAAGCTTCCCACGTGCACGCGCTCGAGCTGGCGCGACATTTCGGCGACATAGCGCGGATGGGCGTAGCCGAGGCTCGCGACACCGACACCGGCGAGCAGGTCCACGTAGCGATTGCCGTCCACGTCCCACAGGACCGCGCCTTCGCCGCGATCCATGCAGAGCTTGCTGAAGAGCGCGACGCTCTGCGTTCCGGGCGCGAGGTACTGCGCCTCGAGGTCGAAGATGCGCTGCGACTGCAACTGCATATCGAGATCGGTCATGCCCGTCTTCCGTTCGCAGCCTTTTCGTCGATATAGGCGGCGATCGCCGCGGCTGCGGCGAGGCGCACGGGAGCAAAAGAGGGCCAGTCGTTGAGGTCGATCAGGACCGGAGCGTCGGGCGCGGGAAGCGCGACGTCACCGCCGAACACTTCGAGCCCCACAGCACGCGCCGCGGCAAAGACCAGCTCCCGCAGACGGTCCTCGGCGACCTCGACATGGCGATCGCGCGGCCCATCCGCCGGATACCAGGAGAAGAAGCGGCCATCGGCGACCGCGTAGAACTTCAGGATCGGACCAGGGATGTGTGCCTGCAGCGCCACACGGGACACGCCGCGCCTCGCGAATGCAGCGATCGCGTCCGTCACGCCTGCCTCTTTCGTCGCCACGACGTCGGCGCTCGTCTCGGCGTGGACGTCGCCCCGCTTTACCCAGACCGGCCGACCGTCGCCGTTCAACTGATGGACGAGCGGGATGAGCGCCTGCGGGTCGGCCGTCGGGACGATGAGCGTGCGCGGGAATGCGAGGCCCGCGGCGGCCATGCGGGACACGAGGCGGTGACGGTGGCAGTTCAAGACGCTCCCGGGCGGATTGACCGCGAGTGCCTCACGCGGCACCAAGTCCAGCAGCCGCTCCGAGGCCGAGGGACCCTGGCACATGTTCACGTACAGATCGGCCGCGGGCAGTCGTCCGGCGGCGACGTCACTTTCGCCGGTGCGCGTCACCGACCAGCCGCGATGCTCCAACTCGGTGACGGTGTCGTCGAGGATGGCCGTATCGTTGCGGCGGTGTGCCTCAGGCGAGTACGTCGGACTGCGATACAACGCGACCAGGCGCTTCATCGAGCTCCCTCCGACACCGTCGTCCTAAGCCAGGTTTCCGCAGCGTCGAGATCGCGTTTGTGATCCAGGTCGATGATCTTGGGAACCTCGACGGTCGCGACCGGCGCGCGGACCTCGACCAGCAGTTTGAGAAACGCGCGCATCCTGCTCGCCGAGGAGACCGCCACAGTCGCGAGACGGCGCGCGCCCGGACTCAAACCGTAGACGCCACCCGTCACGACTGCGGACGCCGCTCCATTACTCGGACGGTCGGCGATGTCGGTCACGCGTCCTTGTGCATCCCGCCACACGTACACGGGGAACTCATCGTCCACAAAAGGAGTCACTGCGAGCACGGCGAATGACCCCTCTTGTAGTTTGTCCGTCACTGCGGCGTAGACGCGGCGCCAATCCGCGGCTGGCATGACTGTATCGACCATCGTACAAAACACCGGGCCGGGCGGGACCACGGCGAGACCCGCAACGAGGGTATGCAGCGACGAGGGTGTGTGACACGACCGCACGACCACCGAGCCGGGCGCATCAATGCGCACACCATCGCGAATCATGCACGTAATCGAGTCACAGCCCAGCTCCTCGAGCGTCTGGATCAGGTGCAGGACTTGCGGCCGACCCGCGATCTCGACGAGCGCCTTCGGCGTTTCCACTCCGTCTGCAGCCAGGCGGCTCCCGTCGCCGCCGGCAAGGATCAATCCCTGCATCATGAATTCAGCACCGCGGCGAGCTCGGTCAGCGTGGTGAGGCGCGCCGTCGGCAACCTCGCGTCCGGCGAACGAGCCGCGGGCGGTGCGAGCCAGGCGGTGGCCATACCAAGATCCGCCGCCGGACGAATATCGGCCTCGAAATTGTCTCCCACCATCCATGTGGGCTCCGATGTGGCGCCGAGCGACGTGAGCGCATGACGGAACAGGCGAGGATCGGGCTTTGTGACCCCGACGCGGCCGGAGTCGGCTACCGCGGAGAAGTAGCGCATCAGATCGAGCTCCTCAAGACAGGGGCCCAGATTGCCTGTGAAATTCGAGACTACCGCGAGCCGATACGATTGGTGGAGCCTGGCGAGGAGCTCCTGATTGCGGCGCACCACCGCGAGCGAACCCGAGTGGAAGTCATCCACGATCTGCTCCCGCCGCAGCGCTGGGCCGTCGGGCAGATGTGCCAGGACGAGGGCCGCCTGCAGGTCGACCATCGCGCGAAATCCGACAGTCCCGATTCCAGCTACCCGTCCGAGAGCGCGGTCCGATGCGCGAAACGCCTCCTCGAACATTGTGAACGGCTCCTGACCGCCCGCCGCGAGGTACGCGGAGTAGAACCGAACACTCCAACGAGCACCATCGGCGTCGAGTGTGCCACCGAAATCGAACAGGATCACACCGCGCACTCCGTCTCGGAGGGCAATTCCGGTACCGTGGCGGCCCGCGGCTATCTGGCTTGGTTGAAACACTTAGTGATTGAGAGGAAGGAGTAGTGGGGCAATTCGCCCCACAGCAGTTGGGGAGGATCGGGACAACCCAGGGGATCACCCAGGCGCAGGACTCTCCATGTCCAGGCGGTACTCCTCGAGCTTGCGGTACAGTGTTTTCCGGTCGAGACCAAGTAATTCGGCGGCGCGCGATTTGTTGCCGCCGGCTTGGCGCAGCACCTCGAGGATGTAGAGACGCTCGACGTCGCGCAGCGGCAACGCGCGGTCGGTGGAATCCCTGAGCAGTGGCGCGGCTCTACTCGCTTCGCGGATCCGCGAAGGCAAGTCCTCGGGGCGCACTTCGTCGCTGGTGGCGACCACCGCCGCGCGTTGAATGGCGTTGCGCAGCTCGCGCACGTTCCCCGGCCAGGGGTACGTCGTCAGGAGCGCCATCGCATCAGGGGAAATGCGCCGGGATCGCGGCGAGTGCGCCGCATCGCCCTGCAGGAAATGCTCCGCCAGGAGTGGGATGTCGGCGGCGCGCTCGCGCAGCGGCGGTGTGTGGATGCTCAGGACGTTCAGCCGGTAGAATAGATCTTCGCGAAAGCGGCCGCTCTGCACTTCCGCATCGAGATCGCGGTTGGTGGCGGCGATGACGCGCACGTCGAGATTGCGCGCCTCGGTCGCGCCGACCCGCCGCACTTCGCCATTCTCCAGTGCGCGCAGCAGTTTTGGTTGCAGCGCGAGTGGCAGATCGCCGATCTCGTCGAGCAGCAGCACGCCGCCGTCCGCCGCCTCGAACAGCCCCGGCTTGGCGCGGTCTGCGCCGCTGAACGCGCCTTTCTCGTGGCCGAACAGCTCCGACTCGAGCAGCTGTTCGGGCAGCGCGCCGCAGTTCACCGCGACGAACGCGCCGCGTCCGGATGCCTGGTGGATCGCACGGGCCACCAGCTCCTTGCCCGTTCCGCTCTCGCCCGTGATCAGGACGGGGTGGGGCGACTGCGCTGCGCGCAGCACGAGCCCCAGCAGATCCTGAATCGGCTGGCTCGCACCCAGAAAGCCGGGAAGTCCCGCAGCCATCGCGCTGCGGGCCAGCCGGGCGACTTCCCGGCGCAGGCGGCTTTGGTCGAGCGCATGCGAGACGGCGAGGAGCAGCTCCTGAGTCGCGATCGGTTTGGTGAGATAGTCGTAGGCGCCGGCCCGCACCAATTCGACGGCGGAATCGATGGAGCCGAAGGCCGTCATCACGATGACGTTGAGCTCGGGACGCTGCTGGCGCAGCGCGCGCAGGAGCTCGGCACCCGGCATGCCGGGCATGATGAGGTCGGTCACGACCGCGTCGGCCGGCGCGCCCGCGGCAACGGCGCGAAGCGCGGCGTCGGCAGAGAGATAGCCCGTCGTAACGTGACCCGCTGTGTTCAAGACCTCGACGAGAAAATCCCTGAGTTCTCCGTCGTCCTCCACGACCAGCACGTGATCAGTCACGTGGGGCTTCCGGGGCGCCCGAGTGCGCGGGCTCGCGCGGAGCGCGCGGTCCGGCGACCGCGGTGCTCGCGGCCCGCCACGCCGGCAGGGTGATCCGAAAGACCGCACCGCCATCGGGCTCGTTGCCGGCTTCGAGCGTCCCACCCAGCTCTTCGACAATGCTGCGCGCCACGACCAGGCCGAGGCCTGTCCCCTTCGCCTTCGTCGTGAAGAACGCTTCGAACAAATGGGGCAGTGCGGCCGCAGGAATTCCGGGCCCGGTATCGGCGACCTCGATGTGCGTGATGTCTTCGGGTGTGGACCAGCCGCGCAGGGCGATCGTACGCGGCCGCTCCGCGGGGGGCGGGGGGGGGGGCGCGGTTTCCAGGGCCTGCACCGCGTTGAGAACCAAATTGACGAACACCTGGTGCAGCAGATCGGGGTCACCAAAAACCAGGAGCGGGCGCGGGTACAGCCGCGTCAAGGCGATTTCATTTCGACTCAGCTCGCCGTCGAGAAATTCGGCGACGCCATCGAGCACAAACGCGACATCCACGTGCCCAAGTTGGCGCTCGAGCCGGCGCTGTCCGGAATCGAGCAGGTTGCGGACGATCGTCGTGATGCGCTCGATCTGTCGTACGATGATGCCGAGATTGCGGTGCCGCTCCGAACTCTCCGACTCGCTCTGGAGCAGCAACTCCGCGCGCCCGGAGATGACGTTCAGCGGCGCCGCGATTTCGTGGGCCAGCCCGGCGGCGAGATTGCCGATGGCCGCCATCTTCTCCGACTCCCGGAGCCGGCGCTCCAGCACGACCCGCTCCTCGGCTTCACGCATGATGCGCGCCCGGGCCGTCTCCAGGTTCGCGGCCATGGTGTTGATCTCGAGCTCCAGCGTCGCCAGCTCGCTCCCCCGCATCGTCCCGGTGACCGCGTCTCCCGGCCCGATGCGGTGCGCCAGCTCGCCTTGCCCCAGCGCCCGTACCGCGCCGACGAAACGCTGCATCGGTCCGGCCACGAGACGACGCACCAGCCACAACGTCAGCACGGTCACCACCACGAGCAACGTGAGTGTATTGAAGAAGAAGCGCTTCCTCATCTCCTGCTGCTGTAGCTGGACGAAAGACAACGGCTGGGCCACCTCGAGGGCGCCCGAGATCCGCCCGTCCTGATCGTAGATCGGCCGCAGCACGGAGAACACATCGCGATCCTCCAGCTCGCGACGGAACGACACCGGCTTCCCCGTCGCGAGGACGCGAGCGAGCGACGCCGGCGGCGCGAGGCTCGGTGTCGTCACCGAGTCCGACACGAGCAGCGGATTGCCGCCCTCGTCATACACGAGGATCGCGTAGATCTTGGGATCGCGGGTCACCTCGTTGATCACGCGCTGGAAGTCAGCGTGTGTGTTGCTGTGAAACGCGTACCGCAGGGCCACGGCCAGCGCCGCCCCGTAGGCGCCCATCTCCTGTTCTGCTTGGGAGACCAGTGTGTCCTCCCGCTCGGCCATGGACCAGTACAGGTACCCGACCATGACGATGGTCATGGTGGGGAGCAGCAGGACGAGAAGGCGGGTGCTGAGCTTCATGACAGCGCCACGTCAGCGGGTGATCGTGCCGGCCACGAGCGCCGCGAGTGCCAGCACACCGGCGAGGGTGGCGAAGATGGCCTGCCGGCGCCGCAGGCCCGCGAACGATTCGGGTAGGTCCCCCCGCGGATCGAGCTCCAGCCGGCCCAGCCGCGCCGCGGTCGGCATCACGAGCCCGATTGCCACGATCGCCCCCAGCAGACCCAGGCCCTGCATTGCCGCGAGCCAGGTTGGAACGGTCGCGCCCTTGAAGTACGGAACTGACAGCACGATGCCGCTCACTACCACCAGGACAGCACCGGGGCCGATCAGGTTACGGGACACGACGCTCATGATCCGGTAGACCGCAAGCCGCTGATCGGGCGGGAAGTACTTGGCGGTTATGCCGCTGAGCATGACGGCCAGCCCGCCGCCCAGCCACGCGACGAATCCCATGACGTGGACGAACAGCCAGAAGCCTCTCACGTGCGACTCACGACCTCCGGCAACGACTGCCGGCCGGCAAACCCGGCTTCCAGCTCGTGCCAGTGGGTAATGCGATCCTCGCCGAACTTCCAGCACCACAGGATCTCGCGCTCATCCAGGCGGCCGTGAAAGTCGACGAGCCCTTCGTCAAACCCCTTGAACTCACAGCCGATCTGCTCGAGCTCGCCGAGGTAGCCGTTGATCTTGGCGGCAACGGTATCGATCTGCGTCTTCAAGCCGAGTTGCTCCTGCGATTCGCCCCATTCGGGGCGAGCCTGAGAAGCGACCAGCCCGTAGCGGTCCACGAGATCCTTCCAGTGAGGATAAACCGTCATGATGTCCTGTACGACGCGCTTCACCAAAGGGAGCGTGCGATTGGCCTCGGCGAGGGTGAAAAACTTGTGGGGCATAAATACTAGACGCCGAGACGCCGAGACGCCGAGCGGATGCGAGGTACGAGCGGGCAGTTAATCAAAGACGATTCCCCGAACGTCCTCAGGGTGCGGGATAAAGCCAATGACTTTCTTCTCCCCATTCAGGACGACAATGGTCGATCGCACGTGATGATCGTTTGGATCGAGCTGTTTAGCGACCCTGAATCCATTGAGCTCCGTATCGGGTTTGATGACGGGCGTATCGGTTCGAGCGTGGTCCGCCGCTGAGCAATCAGTCGGATCGTGCCCAGCCCCCACACAACGAGACACGATATCCCGATCGGAAATCGTGCCCAGGTAGTGGCGGTCTTTAGGATTATCGACCACCGGAACAACGGAGATGTTTCTGGTCCGCATAAGAGCCGCAACTTCAGATGACGTGGCGCCGGCCGCGGCGACCACAGGATCGGCGATCATGACTTCGGCTGCGCGCATGAGCCTATCCTAAAGCCTTTTTCGTAGCCTGGTAACCCATCTCGACGTATTCCTGCACGCGTTCGACCGCGAACGTTGCCTCCCGTTCGGCGACTGGCCGCACATAGATGAGCCTCGGCCCGTCCTTCGGCCAGTCCGCGAGGGTTCGCTCCGCTTGCTCTGCCATCATGATGCGCATCGCCTCGCCGTGCGTCCGCACGACACGCGGGATGCGCGCGGGAACGGGAGCGTCGGGTGGTTGCGGCTGATCGCCGTTGGCAGAGGGTCCGCCGCGCTCGTCGAAGCCCGGACCGACATTGATGGCGACAAACAGGTCGGCGTCCTGCTCGACCGCGCGCGCTGGACCGAGCGGCAGCACGGCTCGGAGCCCGCCGTCACCGAGCCGCCGGCCATCCGCTTCGAGTGGCGGGAAGTAGAGCGGCAGCGCACACGAGGCGTAGAGGGCGTCCGCCAGCTCGATATCCCGGCCGGGGCGATCCAACTCGCTGCCGCGGCGCTCCGGTCCGCCCAACAGCAACAACTCCCCGCTATCGAGATCGGTGGCGGTGACGGTGAGCGGAATGCGCAGGTACTCGAACTGCGTCCTGGGAACGATGCAGGCGATGGCGCGGCGCAACGCGGAGGCCGGAAACAGGCTGCGGGCGAACAGGCCCATCACCAGTATCAACGGGTCGAACGGCGCGACGTCTTTGCGACGAATCCCCATCGCGCGGCGGCGCACCTGATCGAACGGCATCCCTGCCCCGAGGGCGGCGCCGACGACCGCTCCCATGGACGTCGCGACGATATGGGTGGGAATGAGACTTGCCTGCTCTAACGCCCGGAAAGCTCCGGCATGCGCCAGCGCTTTGGCCCCGCCGCCTGACAGAACGAGAACGACCTTCATCGGGGTGTGGGGAGTGGGGAGTGGTTCCATCTGCGCACCGGTAAGTACCACTCCCTACTCCCCACTCCCCGATTACTCACCACGCCCCTGATCATATCTCCGTTCCATGACCCGATTGGCCCGCCGTTTGGCGGCCCGATCATAGCGTCGCTTCTCGTCGGCCGTCTCGGGGACGATCGGCGGGACGTCCGTAGGACGGCCGTTCTCGTCCAACGCCACGTAGGTCACGTAGCATGAATTCGTGTGTCGCTTGTCTCCCGTCAACACGTCCTCGGCGAGCACCTTTACGCCGACCTCCATGGAGGTGCGGCCCGCGAAGTTCACCCGCGCCATCGCCGTCACCAGGTCGCGGACGTGGATCGGCTCGCGAAAGTCCACCTTGTCGACCGAGACAGTCACGCACTCGCGGTGGGCGTGACGAATGGCGGCGACCGCAGCAACGCGGTCCACGAGCGCGAGGATGTGGCCGCCGAACACGTTGCCCATGATGTTCGCGTGATGTGGCATCATCAGCTCCGTGAGAACCGCTTCGGACTCGCGCGGGTGACGGCCCTTTTGCGCCATCAGTAGTCGACCGGCCTCAGGTAGAATTCGCCGATGGCAGTCTGCGACAGCACGGCCACGGTCGGCAGCCTGCGCTTCCAGTGGGTCGAGTCGAGACGCTTCCGTACGATCTCCACCTCTTCCTTAGTAAAGCCTCGCGGCTCCTCTCCCCTGATCAGGTGATAGAGAATCCGGTCCGCGTTCAGGTACGAAACGCCAAGGTCTCCTTCATCTGTTTGACCCTTGATCAGGTCGGCGGTTGCCGGTTTGGCGACGATCTCTTCCGGGACGCCCACATGCCTGGCCAGCGCCCACACCTGTGTCTTGAACAAATCGCCCAGCGGATTCACGGGCGGGGCATCGTCGCCGTGCCAGGTGAAATAGCCGAGCAGGCGCTCGGACTTGTTGCTCGTGCCGAGCGGGAGGGCTTTGTACTTGGCGGAAAGATCGAACAATACAATCATCCGCTCGCGCGCCATGACATTGCCGAGCCGGTGCGGATCGGCATCGCCGACCTGCTTCAGGTATCCGTCCACGGCATCGGAGATCTCGACCGTGACCGAGGGAATCCCGAGCTTGTCGATGACGAGTTGCGCGTGCGCGAGGCTCTCAGGGCTCGAGGTGCGGTACGGCATCCGCACGCCGATGACGTTTTCCTTCCCGAGCGCCGCTGCGGCGAGGAACGCCGTGAGCGCGGAATCGACGCCGCCGGAAAGACCGACGAGGCCCTTGGTAAAGCCGCGGCGGCGGACGACTTCGTCCTTGAGGAAGCTGACCAGCCAGCGCCGCGTGAGCTCGGGATCGATGGCGAGGGGATCTCCTTCCTTATCTAACCTGCCGGTGACAAGCGGTGCGGCGTGCGGCCTGGGGCGCGCGGCGTTGCTCGCGCCGTTCGTAGCGGGATCGAACTGCACCTTCTGCGTCTGCTTCTGCCCGCTCAGACTCTTCGTGAGGACCGGCAGCGCGCTCTGTAGGTCCGCCAGCAACGGCGAATCAGAACGCGCCGTTGTCAGCGAATCGAGATCGATGTCCGCCGTGAGGAGCGCCTCTTCGAACAGCGGCCCGCGCGCGAGCACTGTTCCGGTCGGATCGATGACGGCCGACGCACCGGGGAATCCCTTGCCGCCCTCGAAACCGACGAGATTCGCGAGCGCGACAAACACGCCGTGCTCCTCGGCGATGCCGCGCACGATCCGTTCCCAACGGATCACCGACGCCGGCAGCGACTCGCCTTCACAGTCCTCAACCTCGCCCAGTCCCCTCGCCGGTGACGCACTCGGCACGATGACCAGTTGCGCTCCCTCGAGGGCGGCGACGGTGGCCGCGAGTGAGTGCCAGGCGTCCTCGCAAATCAGGATCGCCGCCTTGCCACCCCAACTCGTCTCGAACGATCGCACCCCGTCCTGACCGCGGTCCACGAATCGCTCTTCGTCGAACACGCCGTAGGTGGGCAGGAACACTTTGCGATGCACGTGACGCACTTCGGGTTTCTTCTTCTCGAGCGTGACGTAGAGCGCGGAATTGTAGATGTGATTCCGAAAGCGCTCGTAGAAACCCACGACGACGTCGATTGCAGGGCCCTGGTAGGCGGCGGCGAGGTCGCGGGCGAGGGTGCCGGCGGTGACCGCCAGCTCCTTGACGCCGCCCTCGACGAAGTAGCCGGACGTAGCGGTCTCGGGAAAGACGACGAGGTCGGGCTTGGGATCGAGCTGCGCGGCCTGGCCGACGACGGCGCCGATCCGCGCGACGTTCTCCGCATACTCGCCCTTACTTGGCCGGAATTGAGATAGCGCTACGCGGAGATGAGCCATCGTGGAAAGGTAAGCTAAACGAGGACATGCAAAAGCTAGGCGGACAGACGCGCCGCGGGGATCGGTCCCAGCCAGCTCAGCCCCCACGTCACCAATAGCACGGCAACACCAAGCAAGACAACCGTCCGCTGCGCAATCACCGCTCCCACAAACAGCGCCGCGTACACGGCAATGAACAGCGCCGGAAGCACCGGATACAGCGGCACGCGAAACGGCGCATACGGCTCTCGCGCGCGCAGTGTGAACAGCGAGGCGACGGTCAGACCGTCGACCACCAGAATCAGCACGATCGCCAGGGCAAGCAGCTGCGCGAACGTGCCGGTCGCGGCTAGCGTCATCGAGATGACGCCCACGAGCACCATCGCGGTCCAGGGCGTGCCGCCACGGTTGACGCGCGTGAGCACCTTGGGACCCAACCCGTCGCGTGACAATCCAAAGATCACGCGCGGCGTCACGAACACGTTACCGTTGAGCGACGCGAGCACGACGAGCAGCGCGAGCACCGCGATGATCACGCCGCCCTTGGCGCCGAAGATCGCCGTGGCCACGTCGCCTGCGACGAGGTTGGACGCCGCCACGCGTTCGAACGGTAGCACGTGCAGGAACGCGGCATTGAGCAGGAGATACAGCGCGGTCACGACGGCGATACCGAGTATGAAGATGCGCGGCAGCGTACGCTCGGGCTCCACCACCTCCTCGGCGATCTTGGCCGCGTCCACCGAGCCGTAGTACGACCAGATCACGGGCTGCGCCGCGACAGCGAGCGCCGCGAAGATGTGCCAGCCCTGAGGCGCGTTTGGCAGGACGCCGTGCCAGCCCGTGCCGTTACCCGCGATGAACGCCACGATGACGACACCGCCAAGGGCCAGCACCTTCGCCGCCGTCACGACGTTCTGGACCCAGCGCCCGGAGTTGATGCCGAGCAGGTTGACGCCGGTGAACAATCCGACGATCAGCAGCGCGATCCAGCGCGTCCATTCGGCCGGCCATCCCGCGATCCGGGCGCTGAACTCCGCGGCGGCGACCCCGATGGCGGCGATCGCGGCGGTGTAGATCGCCAGCCCTTCCACCCAACCGACGACGAATCCCGCGTGGCGCCCGAATGCCTCGCGGGCGTACACATACTTGCCACCCGCCTTGGGATGGCGGGTCGCGAGCTCGGCGAACACGAGGGCCCCAACCAGGGCGAGCGCGCCACCCAGCACCCACGCGACGAACGTGAGCCCGGGGCGGCCCAGCTTGCCCGCCACCTCCCCGGGCGTCCGAAAAATTCCCGAGCCCACCATGATGCCGACGACCATCGCGAGGCCGTCGAAAAGACGAAGCGACCGTTTTAGTTGCAGGTCCGCGCTTTGGATTGTTGTGCGCAGAGAGCGAGCGCTACTCCGTTGGTCCACCCAAATCCATCCTGCGTGGGATACTCTCCTCCGCCCGCTTTTCGATTCGTATTCACCACGTCGTACTTCTCCATCATGCGCCCGGTCGATTTGTAGGTTCGGTTTAAGAGACTGAGCCAGCGGCTGGCGGCCTTATCCGCCAGGTCGGCCCGTCCGTAGCGCCGCACTCCCTCGATCGCCAGCCACTCGAGCGGCGGCCAGCCATTGGGCGCGTCCCATTGCTGGCCGGACTCGACTTTGGTCGTGACGAAGCCGCCGGGCTTGAGAAACTCGCGTTCCAGCCGGGCGGCGACATGCCTGCCCTGATCGGCCGTCGCGATTCCGAAATAGAGTGGTGCCGCGGCCGCCAGGGTCGGACGATCGCGAACCCTTTCGCCAGTCCGCCAGCGCACGTCCCAGAAGAAACCATTCTCGTACATCGAGAGGATCGCGTGCCGGCGGGCATCCGCCCGCTGCGTAAACCGGCGGAAGAGCGTGTCATCGCCCCTGCCGTTGCGGACAAATGCCCAGGCCGCGATGGTGCGCTCGGCATTGTACAGCAGGCTATTGAGATCGACCGGGATCAGATCCGTCGTCTCGAGCGTGCGCAGGTCCTTGGGATCGCGCATCCAGCGGCTCGAGAAGTCCCAGCCGCTCTCCGCAGTTGCGCGCGCGTTGCGATAGAAGTTGGCGCGAAGCGACTCGGGCAACGTCTGGCCGATCTCGACGTCGGGCCGATACGATTCAGGCCGCGGTTCCGGCGTGTCGTCCCAGTAGCGATTCAGGACGACTCCATCCGGCATGCGCACTACCCGTCTGTAAAACTGGCCCGGCTTGAGGGCCTCCGCGCCATCCATCCAGAACGCGTACTCCTTCTCCATGGCGTCGAGGTACACGAGCGCGTGTGCGGTGTCCGT
>DATGVC010000255.1:0-33422 GCA_035300745.1 Gemmatimonadales bacterium
TCGAAGGCCTCGCCCGCTGCGTCATCACGCGTCTCGCCGAGCAGCCGGTAGCGGCCCCAGGCGGGTACGTCGAGCAGCAGGGTATGGCCTCCCGAGACGAGCAGCGCCACGAACGGCGGCGCGAGATCGCGATCTTCGAGCGCCGGCGCGAACAGGTGGCCTTCCATATGGTGCACGCCGATGAGGGCGCGGTCGCCGGCAAAGGCGAACGACTTGGCGTAGACGACGCCCACGAGCAGCGCGCCCGCGAGCCCCGGCCCCGCTGTTACTGCCACTGCATCGATCGCCGAGGGCGCCAGACCTGCTTCCGCGAACGCGCGCTCGACGACTGCGGGGAGTGCCGCGAGATGCGCGCGGCTCGCCAGCTCGGGAACGACGCCGCCGAAGACCTTGTGGATGTCCTGCGACAGAATGACGAGGCTCGACAGCTCGCCGTTCACGAGCACGGCGGCCGAGGTTTCGTCGCACGACGTCTCGATGCCGAGGACGGCGTCAGCCACGACGGGGGGAGCGGGGGCGGGGGGGCGTGCCGCGGCGTCGCAGCGTAACGGAGTCGGGAATCGCGCGGGCGGTGATGCCGCGCGGCGCGATGACGGTGATCCGGGCTGAGCCGCCACTCGTTCCCGTGATGTGCGCGACGACCCGCAGGGAATCACGCGTCAGCCCCTGGACACGTTCTTCGGGGCCGCGTACAGCGACCGACACGCGCGCCGGCGTGACGATGAAGCTCGTGATCGCGCCGGCCCCCGTCTCGACCGGGATGCCCGCGAACGAACGCTCGGCGATGTGACCCATGTCGCCCGTCACGGTCACTTGCTTGGGAAAGAGGCGCACGATGCCGAGGGGCATCGTGTCGATCGGCACGGAGCGGGTGAATTCGCCCGAGACGCTGGTGATCTCCATCGGCACGGTCGTGACGGAATCGATCGTCGCCAGACTCTTCTCCGGACCGACGAGGCGCACTGTCGTGGGCGTCATGGACAACCCGCCGTGCAGAACCTGACCGGAATCCGGGGTCACGGTCACGAGCGAGACGATGCGCACTTCTTTGCGAGCCACGCTGTCGAGCGCCAGCGTGATCTCGCTCGGCCGCACTTCCATGACGCGGACGTCGGCGCCCTTGGGGAGCGCGAGCTCGACTTCATCAGGGTCGAGGCTGATCGACCAGGTGGAGGCGGTTAAGGTGTCGGGCACGCGGCGCGTGATGTCGCCCGCCAGCGAGCGCAGCTTGAGAATCTGGCTGCCCTTGCCGGAGATCTGGACGCGGACTTTGGGCGGTTTGTGCACCAATGCGCGCCCCCGCGGCAGCAGCACGTTCAGCGTTACGTCGAAGCTCGTCGTGACGGGTTGCTGCAACTGCACGGCGACATAGAGCATCAGCGCCAGGAACAGCGCCGCGCCCTTGATGGGCCAGTTGCGGGTGATCAGCTGCAACAGGCTACTGCGCATTCAGCAGCCGTCGGATCAGCATTTCGTTCTCACCCGTGTCCCAATCCGTTGCGCCGATGACCCGTTTGACGATCATGCCATCCCGATCGATCAGATAGCTCTCGGGGACGCCAAAGATGTCGTACGCCTGTCTGATCGCCCCGCTGGGGTCGTGCAGAATATCGAACGTCAGGCCCAGCGTGCCCGCGAAGTCCAATATCTGCTTGGGGCCCTGCTGCTCCTGCGGATAGAATGCGTCGCCGTCGACGCTCACCGCCACGATGCGGAAATCCGTGCCCGCGAGCTTCTTGTGCAGCCGTTCCATCGACGGCATTTCGGCTCGACAGGGCGGACACCACGTGGCCCAAATGTTCACCAAAACGACCTTGCCTCGATAATCCTCGAGGGTCTCACGGCGGTTCGTGCGCAAGTCCGTCGCGCTGAACTCGGGCGCCCGCGATCCAATCTCCACAGGGTTGAGCTGCGGCCGCAGCTTGATCGCGAGCGCGACGCCGAACACGGCCGTCATCACCACGCCGGCGATCAGCGTCCACTGCTGCCGGTTCGTCATACTGTCACCATGCAGCGGCGGCGCAGCTCCTGCACTTCACGCGCAGGGTCGGCGCTCGCGAAAATCGCGTTGCCGGCCACAAACGTGTCGGCGCCGGCCTGATGCGCTGCGGCGATCGTCTGTTTCGTGATTCCACCGTCGACCTCGAGAAGACATTGTGCGCGGTGCGTGGTGAGCAGCGCGCGGGCGCGCTGAATCTTTTCATTCGACCCGGGAAGGTAGCTCTGGCCACCAAAGCCTGGGTTGACCGTCATGATCAGCAGGAGGTCGAGATCGCGCACCACTTCCTCGGCGTGTGCGAGCGGCGTGGCGGGATTGAGCGCCAGCCCGGCCATCATCCCCTGCGTTTTGACCGCGTCGAGCTGGCGCTGCACGTGAATGGTGGCCTCGGGATGAAACGTGAATACCGAGGCGCCAGCAGCCGCGAACGACTCGATGTAGTGCTCCGGTTCAACGACCATGAGGTGCACGTCGATCGGCTTATCCGTCAGTTTGCGCAGCGTCTCTATCATATTGGCGCCGAACGTGATGTTCGGCACGAAGCGCCCGTCCATCACGTCCACGTGCAGCCAATCGGCTCCGGCTTCCAACACCCGCGCGAC
The DNA here is from genome assembly GCA_035300745.1 of Gemmatimonadales bacterium. Taxonomy (GTDB): domain Bacteria; phylum Gemmatimonadota; class Gemmatimonadetes; order Gemmatimonadales; family GWC2-71-9; genus 20CM-2-65-7. Next base: position 2,602 of record DATGVC010000255.1, read on the forward strand.
TTGCTCCTTCAGGCGCGCGAGGTCGGCCGAGAGAACGCTAGGCGCGATGCGGATTCCGTTCGTCACTGTGGGCTCCGAGCCACGACAATGTCCACGACCGTGCCGGGCGCCGCCAGCGTCCCGGCTGCCGGCCGCTGGCCGACGACGGTTCCCGGCGATGCCTCTGCGGTGCGCCGTCGCGTCACCGTGCCGAGCTGCAGTCCTTCCATCTCCAGCCTGGTGCGCGCATCCGCCGATGCCATGCCGAGGAGATCGGGAATCGGAATCGTCGGCGCGCCGCGGCTGATGACGACGGTCAGGCCGGCACCGGCCGGCAGCGCGGTTCCTGCGGGGGGCCGCGTGAGCATCGCGAGACCCGTGGGCGCGGCTGCCTGGACCGACTCCACCTGACTGACCACCAATCCAGCGGCTGCGATCAGCGACTGCGCGAGCCCGCCGTCGAGATTCGACACGTCCGGCACCGGAATCTTGGGCGGGCCGGCGCTCGACACCAGGGTGACTTTCGTTCCTTCCGGCGCGATCACGCCCGGCGGCGGATCCTGCCAGACGACGCCGCCGGCCGGCGCCGTGGGATGCGGCTCGGCGCCGCCATCGGCGACTTGCAGCTTGGCTTTCTGAATCTCTGATTGCGCCTCGGCGAGCGTGAGCCCCAGTACGCGGGGCACGGCCTGGTGGCCCGGCAGGATCGGCGCGGGGAACAGAATGAGGTACGCGGTGAGGTAACCGGCGAGCACCATGGCAACGCCGATCCCCAACCACCTCCAGACCTTGGGCGTGATCTTGAAGTCCTGAAACGGCTCGAAGTGCCGGCGAATGCGCATCAGCTCACCCGCACGAGCCGCGCCGCGTATGCGCCGTCGATGCCGTGTCGCTGCGGCAGCGATTGAAAGTCGCCGGCACCCGTCAGGAGCTCGGCGGGCAGTGACGCATCATTGCGGGCGGACCGCGTGAATCCGGGATTCCGGTTCAGGAAACTCTCCACGACGTCTTCATTCTCCTCGGGCTCGAGCGAGCAAGTCGCGTAGATGAGCAGCCCGCCCGGCCGAACGAGCGGTGCCGCGGCCGCGAGCAGCCGCGCCTGTCGGGTTGCCGCCCGCGCAAAGACCGTTGGGTCGAGGCGCCAGCGCGCGTCCGGGTGGCGCCGCATGGTGCCGGTCGCACTACACGGTGCGTCCACGAGGACCGCGTCGGCGCTGGCCGGCCGTATCGGCGCCGCCTCAAGATCGGCGCCGACGCAATGAATTTCCACTCCCGCGCGTCGAGTCGTGTCGGCGAGCCGGCCAAGGCGCTCGTGGCGTGCGTCACCGGCGAGAATCCGCGCTCCCCGCGCTTCGAGAGCGACGGCTTTGCCTCCGGGCGCGGCGCAGGCGTCGTACACCTGCTCGCCTGGCGGGATCGCCGCAAAGCGCGCAACGAGCGCATGCGCCGGGTCCTGCACGATGAATGCGCCCGCTGCGAAACCGGGCAACTCTCTGGGAGCAGGGAGCGGGGAGCGGGGAGCAGCGGAGACGTGAAGTCCAGCGCCGAACGGGGCGCGGGTCGGTACAACGCCGGCGTCAGCGAATGCACTCTCCAGACGTTCCAGCGTCCATCGCGCTGGCTGAACGATGAGAGCGGGGCGTGCGTCGTTCCACGCCAGCAGCTTTGTGGTCTGGTCCGGACCGAACCGAGCCTTCCAGCGAGCGACGAGCCAGTCGGGGTGAGTGTTCTCGGCTCCCCGCTCCCTGCTCCCCGCTCCCGACAGTTTGCGCAGCGCATGGTTCACATAGCCCGTGACCCCTTCCCCCACCGTCTGCCTGGCAAGTTCGACGGAAGTAGAGACGGCCGCATGTGAGGGCACGCGGGTCAACCAGCGCAGCTGATAGGCGCCGAGGCGGAGGACGTCGTGAAGGCGGGGATCGGCGCGGTCCAGATCCAGCGCGCTGTCGAGCTCGCGCTGGCGGCGGAGCACACCGGCCGAGAGCTCGTAGGCGAGGCGGCGGTCGCGCTCCGCGAGGCCTTCGAGATGGCGGTCGCGAGCATCGGTGAGGGGCGCGCCGGCGCGTACTTCGCGGAGAATCTCCAGAGCCGCCCGGCGCGCGGCGGTTGCTTCCTTAATCCAGCATCCCCCGCGTGGGGGAAGACGGCATCGCGACTTCGCGGCGCGGCATCCGGCCCGCGAGAAAGGCGGCGCGGCCTGCGATCGTCGCCAGGCGCATGGCCTGCGCCATCGCGACCGGATCTTGCGCGGCGGCGATCGCCGTGTTCATCAGGATCCCATCTACGCCCTGCTCCATCGTGACGCACGCGTCGGACGCGGTGCCCACGCCCGCATCCACGATCACCGGCACATGGAGACGCCGCTTGATCGTGCGCACGCTGAATGGATTCAGTAACCCGAGCCCGCTGCCGATCGGCGACGCGAGCGGCATCACCGCGGCGCAGCCTGCATCCTCGAGCCGCAGCGCCGTCACGAGATCTTCGTTGGTATAGGCGAGAACTTTGAAGCCTTCCTGCACCAGCACTTTCGCCGCCTCGAGCAGACCCGCCACGTCAGGAAGCAGCGTCTCCTCGTCGCCGATCACCTCGAGCTTCACGAAGTCGTTGAACCCCGCCTCGCGCGCGAGCCGCGCGTAGCGGATCGCGTCAGAGGCGGTGTAACAGCCGGCGGTGTTGGCGAGCAGGAAGATCTTCTTGGGATCGAGGAAGTGCAGCACGCTCGATTCCTTGGAGCGGTCGAGGTTCACCCGACGTACGGCGACCGTCACGACCTCGGCACCCGACGCCTCGATCGCACGCACCATCGTCTCCATGTCGGGATACTTCCCCGTCCCGACCAGGAGCCGCGACTGGAACGTCCGCCCGCCGATCGTCAGCGGCTCGTCGCGAATTGTTTCGACAGCGGTAGTCATGGTTAGTTCCTAGGCGTCTCGGCGTCTCGGCATCTCGTATTTCATCCGCCTCCCACGAAATGCACCAGCTCGATCGCGTCCCCTTCGCTCACTTTCACGTCACCCAGCGCGGGTCGCCGCACAATACGGCGATTGTGCTCGACCACGACCGCTCGCGGGTCAAGCTTGAGCTGGCCCAGCACCTCGAGCAACGACGCTCCGGGTGTAACCTGCCTGCGCTCTCCATTGATTACGACATCCATTCCCGCATCCTCCGCGCAGCCTCGGCCGGCTCGACGTCGTCCCACAGGGCCCGAATCGCGGCGACGCCGTAGGCTCCGCTGTTTCTTACTTCACGCACGCGATCGACGGTTATTCCGCCGATCGCGATCACCGGGAGTCCGTCAACCGCCGACGCGATCGCCTGCAGGCGCTGCAGTCCCAGCGGCGCGCGTCCCGGATGTGAGGCGGTGGCGAATACCGGCCCTACAACAAGATAGTCAGCCCCTTCCGTCCTTGCGCCTTCGGCCTCCGCCAAATCATGCACGGACTTACCGATCCACCACAGCGGATTGAGCGCGCGCGCGGCGCTGACGGGCAGGCTGCCATGGCCGAGCTGCACGCCGGCGGTCGGAACGGCGAGGGCGACGTCGAGACGGTCGTTCACGAACAGTCTGACGGTCTGACTGTCTGACAGTCGGACGGCCAGCTCGTAATGCTCGCGGCCGCTGAGCGAACGGCCGCGCGCATGAAACGCCAGCTGCGACCCACCCCCTTTTGCAAGCTCGCGTGCAACGTCCAGCAAGTCGGCGCGGCGCGCGATCCGTTCGTCCGTGATCGCGTGCAGGCGCGGGAGCGGCGGTCTCACGTGAACCTGGCGCCGGCCTTGAGCCGAGCACCCCGCAGCCAGTCGCTGGTTGGCATCCGTTCTTTCCCGGCAGGCTGTACCTCGAAGATTTCGACGGTGCCGCCACCCAGATCCTTGAACGGCCCCGTCGCGACGACAAGCGAGCCCTCTGCTGACAGGACCTCGCCGGGGGCGCCGGTGCCGGGGAAGGGCGGCTCCATGACTTTCGGAGTGAACAACTTGATCTCGACATCCTTCAGTTCCGTCCAGGCACCGGGCCGAGGATCGAGCCCGCGGATGAGACAACTGATCGTGCGTGCGTCCGTGGTCCAATCGACGCGCGCGGTTTCCCGTGTGAGCTTCGGCGCGAGTGTCGCTCGGGCTTCGTTCTGCGGCACCGGCTGAGGTGGCGGGTCGCTCTGCTCCATCAGCGCGAGCGTTTCGATCAAGGCCTGGGCGCCCATCTCGGCGAGATGCGCCGACAGCTCGCCTCCGGTTACGTCGGCGCCGATGCGATGGGGGATCTGGTGCAGGATGGGTCCGGAATCCATACCGGCATCGAGCTGCATGATCGTCACGCCGGTCGTCTCGTGGCCGCGGATGATGGCCCACTCGACCGGTGCCGCGCCGCGCAGGCCGGGCAGCAGCGACGGATGCACGTTGATCATGCCGCGCGGCGGCAGCGCCAGCAGCTCAGGTCTAAGGATGTGGCCGTAGGCGACGACGACGCCGATCTCCGGCTGCAGCTCGCGCAGCTGTTTGAGAAACGCGGGGTCTGTCGGCTTTTCCGGCTGCACAACCACGAGATCCTCAGCTTCGGCCGCCACTTTCACCGGCGGGGGAATCAGTTTCGAGCGAGAGCGGCCTTGCGGCGCATCGGGTTGCGTGACGACGGTGACCACGTCGAATCCTTCTCCGACGAGCGCGCGCAGCGACGGCACCGCGAATTCAGGCGTACCAAAGAAAGCCACACGCACTTACAGTTCACCCGCCGGCTCCGGCGTAACCTCCTTGAGATATCCGGTTTGTCCTTTGCGTGATTTCTTCCACTTCGAGAGCAGCAGACCCCGCTTCACCGCGCTGAGGTGGTCGAGAAACAAGACGCCGTCGAGATGATCGATCTCGTGCTGAATGGCGCGCGCCTTGTAACCGTGCGCTTGGACGCGGGAACGCCGGCCTTCCTGATCGAGCGCCTCCACTACGACGCGGGCGGGGCGCGTGACGTCGCCGAAGATGTCGGGAATCGACAGACACCCCTCCTCGGCCGTTTCCTCCTCGTCGCCACGCTCGACGATGACCGGATTGATGAGCACGAGCGGCGGTGGATCCTCCGCGCCGATGTCCACGACCGCGACGCGGCGGGCGACGCCGAGCTGATTGGCCGCGAGGCCCACGCCCTTCGCGGCGCGCATCGTCTCGAAAAGATCGTCAACGAGCCGGCGCACGGCGTCATCCACCTGCGCGACCGGGGCCGCTTTTTGCCGCAGGACCGGTGAGCCGAGCAGATGCAGCTGGTGAACCGTCACGCCGGCTTCGCCTCGACGGCCGGACGGTTGGTGATGCTGGCGATGCCGCTGCGCATGATCACGAACTTTGCTTCGCCGCTGCGGATGGTGACCTGGTCGTCCTTGATGTGCACGACCTCGCCGACGATGCCGCTAGAGGTCAGCACCTGATCGCCGCGCTGCAGCGACGCCAGCAGCTGCTTGTGCTGCTCCGCCTGGCGGCGTTGCGGCCGGATCAGAAACAGGTAGAAGATGCCGGCGAACAGAGCGAGCTGAATGATCAGGGCGCTGGCCCCCGGCCCACCCGAGCCGGGGGAAGCGATCAACAGCAACGACAGATGTGCCGTGGTCATGCGACTCCCGTGTGTTGGTAGCGGCGGCGCCAGTCATCGGCCCATGTGGCGAACGCGTCGCCGCCCCGCTGAGTGGCGGCGCGCATCTCCGCCGCGAGGCGGATCAGATAGCGAACATTGTGCAGCGACAACAACCGCAGTCCGAGCAGCTCGCGCGCGAGGAAGAGGTGGCGCAGGTATCCCCGCGAATACGTCGTGCACGTCTCACAGTCGCAGCTCGGGTCCAGCGGCCCGTCGTCCGTGCGGTAGGCGGCATTCCGAATGTTCAACGTGCCTTCCGGCGTGAAAGCCGATCCGTTGCGCCCGCCACGCGTCGGGGCGACGCAGTCGAACAAGTCCACACCACGCTCTACCGCGGCGACCACGTCCGCCGGAAACCCGACACCCATAAGATAACGGGGCAGTGTAGCCGGCAGTCGCGCCTCCAGCACGTCGATCGTCTGGTACATCTTGTCCTTCGGTTCGCCGACCGACAGCCCGCCAATCGCTATCCCGGTCCACGGGCCTAACTCCAGAATGCGGTCAAGGCACTCCATTCTCAGCGCGGGCAGCGTCCCCCCCTGGATGATGGGCCAGAGGGTCTGACGGTCGGACGGTCGGACGGTCTGATGGCTTGCAAGTGCATCGTGCCGTCGTTTGCATCGCTCGAGCCAGCGCAGCGTTCTTTCCAGAGCGTCACGCGCAGTGGCCTCATCAGCGGCTCCGGGAATGACATGATCAAATGCCATCGCGATGTCGGCGCCCAGTGTCCATTGAATCTCAATGGCTCCTTCAGGCGTCAGCTTGCGGCGCCCGCCATCCACGTGGCTTTGGAACTCGACACCGTCTTCATCGACTTTGCGGAAGCCTTCCAGGGAGAACACCTGAAAGCCGCCTGAATCGGTGAGCAGCGGCCGCTCCCACGCCATGAACTTGTGCAGCCCGCCGAGCTGTGCGATCACGTCCTCGCCCGGCCGCACGTGCAGGTGGTAGGTGTTGGCGAGGACGATCTGCGCGCCGACGGCCTTGAGATCGGCGGGCGACAGCGTGCGCACGGTTGCCTGGGTGCCCACGGGCATGAAGACCGGAGTCTCGACGGTCCCGTGGGGCAGCGTCAGCGAGCCCGAGCGAGCGGCGCCCGATTGTCCGTCGATCCAGAAATCGAACATCAGATGATCGCCATGGCGTCGCCATAAGAATAGAACCGGTAGCCAGCCTGCACCGCTTCCCGGTACGCATTCATCACAGGCGCATATCCCCCAAACGCGCACACGAGCATCAGCAGGGTGGAGCGGGGCAGATGATAGTTCGTGATCAGGTGGTTCACGACCTTGAATTCGTACGGGGGCCGAATGAAGAGGCTCGTTTCGCCGGCACCGGCGCGCACCTGACCCTGCGCGTCAACCGCTGACTCGACGGCTCGGGTAACCGTCGTCCCGACGGCCCATACTTTGCCGCGGTTGTGGTTGATCCCGCTCGCAGCGCCTGCGGAAATCTCGTACACCTCCGGCTGCATCGTATGCTCGTCGAGATTGTCGGTCTCGACCGGCTTGAACGTCCCCGGGCCAACGTGGAGATCGATCGCCGTGACGAGCGTGCGCTGCTCGTCGATGCGCGCGAGCAGCGCTGTCGTGAAATGCAGGCCCGCCGTCGGCGCGGCGACACTGCCGTCGTGGGTCGCGTAGACCGTCTGATATCGGTCCTGATCGGCCTTGGTGGGCGCGCGCTTGATGTAGGGCGGCAGCGGCACCTCACCGTATTTCGCGAGCGTCGCGCGCGCGTCGAGCGAGCCCATGAAGCGCACGCGACGCAGTCCGCCGCCTAGGACTGCTACAATCTCGACCGCGCTGTCGTCACCGAACGTGACCCGCCGGCCCGGCTTGAGCTTCCCGCCCGGATGCCCCAACGCGAGCCAGCTCCCGTCCGGCAACTCGCGGACGAGCAGCAGCTCGGCGGGCTGGCCGCCGTCTCGTTTCCCGTGTAGTCGAGCGGGAATCACGCGCGACGTGTTGATGACGAGCAGGTCGCCCGGCGGAATAAGCGTTGGGAGATCGCGGAAGTGCAGGTGGCGGATCGCGCCTGTCGCGCGATCGAGCACGAGCAACCGGCTCGCCGCGCGGTCGCGGAGCGGGCGCTGCGCGATCTGCTCTCGCGGCAGGTTGTAGTCGAAGTCGGAGAGTCGCACTAGCCGTCGAAGATGCTGGCCTGCTCCGTCGATTTTGGAGGGACGAATCCGAAGTGCCGGTACGCCGCCGGAGTCGCGACACGACCTCGCGGCGTGCGCGCGAGAAAGCCTTGCTGCATCAGGAACGGCTCGTACACCTCCTCGAGCGTCCCGGGATCTTCGCCGACCGCCGCGGCGACGGTCTGCACCCCGACGGGGCCACCCTCGAACATTTCGATGATGGCTTTGAGGATGCGCGCGTCCATGTCGTCGAGCCCAAACTCATCGACGTCGAGCCGCTTGAGGGCCTCGACCGCGACCCCCGCGGTGATCTTGCCTCCGGCGCGCACCTGCGCGTAGTCGCGTACGCGCTTCAAGAGGCGGTTGGCGACACGCGGGGTACCGCGGCTGCGGCGCGCGATCTCGACGACACCGGCCGCGTCCGCGGCCACGCCCAGGATGCCGGCCGAGCGAGTGATGATCTGGACGAGATCGTCGGGCGGATAGTAGTGCAGTCGCTCGACCAGTCCGAAGCGCGCGCGCAGCGGCGGAGTCAGCAGGCCAAACCGCGTCGTGGCGCCGATCAGTGTGAAGCGCTCGAGCTGCATCGGAATCGTCTGGGCGTGTGGGCCGTCGGCGATGCGCACGTCCACGCGGAACTCCTCCATCGCCGGGTAGAGGAACTCCTCGAGCGCGGGCCGCAGGCGGTGCACTTCATCTATAAAGAGGATGTCGCCCGCCTTGAGGGACGTGAGCATCCCGACCAGGTCGCCGGGACGCTCGAGCACGGGGCCGGACGTGGTGCGGATGTCCACGCCCAGCTCCTTCGCCATCAGCAGCGCCAGGGTCGTCTTGCCGAGCCCCGGCGGTCCGAAGAAGAGGGCGTGATCGAGCGGCTCCTTGCGCTGCTTGGCCGCATCGATGGCGATTTGGAGTGACTCTTTGACCTTAGCCTGCCCGACGAATTCGTCGAGCCGCGACGGACGCAGCGCGGCGTCGGTGAGCCGCTCGCTGTCGAGCGCTTCAGGCGTCGTTATTTCCGAGCGAGCCATGAGTCGGAGCTTCTAGACCTGGCCAGCGCGCGCCACCGCACCGGACGACTGTCGGCCTCGATCACGTGGCGCGTGTGGCACTGCAGACACTCGTCCTCGGCGCGTGTGACGCCCGCGGGCACGAGTCGCCGGTTGGTCGATCCGCAGCGCGTGCAGATCCATTCCGCGGTAACCTCGGCGGGGAAGGAGGTCATCGGGTCGTGAGAATCTGCAGCGCTCGCCGCACCAGGGCCTCGGTTTCACCACTCGCCTCGCTGCCGTTTCCTGAAAGCGCCTGTCTGACCGCGCGGTCCGCTTCGGCCGTTGCGTAACCGAGCCGCTCCAGCGCCTTGAGCGCGGCCTCCGCGCCAGCGGGGGGGGGGACGTCGATGGCAGGTGTTTCGGTGAACTCCTCGACCTTTTCGCCGAGCTCGAGCGCGAGGCGCTCCGCGGTCTTGCGGCCGATCCCGCTCACGGAGGACAGCAACCCGATGTTCTTCTCACGCAGCGCCCGCGCTCCACGCTCCACGCCGAGCGCCGACAGCAGCGCGATTCCGATCTTCGGTCCGACGCCGCTCACGGTCGTGAGTCGCTGAAAAAAGCGGCGCTCCACCTCGTCGAGGAATCCGTACAGGGCCCAGCCGTCCTCGCGCACGACGAGCTCGGTCGCCAGCGTGATTTCCGCACCGGGCGATGGCAAACGCTCCATCACGCCGAGCGGTACGACGACTTCATAGCCGACACCGCCCGGCGTCTCGACGACGACTCGGTCGGCCGACTTAGCCGCCAACCTGCCACGCACATGAGCAATCATGAGCGAAGGATATACGTCAGCGCTGCCGCAACGCCGTCAGCGGCATCGGTTGGCTGAGGAGCGCTCTTCAAGTGCAGTAGCTGCGCGACCATCGCGCCCACCTGACTCTTCTTTGCGCCGCCGGCGCCAACGACTGTCTTCTTGATCATGGCCGGCGCGTACTGGGCGATTTCGAGACCCTCTTGCTCCGCTGCCAGCAAGATGACTCCTCGGGCATGACCAAGCACGAGCGTCGTGCGCACGTTCTTATGATAGAAGGCGTCCTCCAGGGCGAGCACGGCGGGCTGGTGGCGCCGGATGAGCTGCGCGATTTCGTGGTGAAGCTCTGCAAGGCGGTGAGGAAGTGAATTGTTACGTCCAAACCGGAAAACCCCGCACTCGACAAGTCGCCCCATCCCGGGAGTTCCGTTCCCCGTTTCGATCACGCCGTAGCCGGTGATCGCGGTGCCGGGGTCGACGCCCAGGACCCTCACGTCATCCCGTCACCGCCGCCATCGCCTCGGCGTCGATGTCGAAGTTGGAAAAGACCTTCGCGACGTCGTCCATCTCCTCGAGGCCCTCGACGAGCTGCAGCAGCCGCTTGGCATCGCTGCCCTCGACCTTCACGGTGTTCTTGGGAACCATCGCAATCTCGGCACTCTGCACCGGCAGCTTCTTACTCCTCAGGGCCTGGTCGATCGCGTGGAGCTGCGCGGGCGGCGTCGTGATCAGATAGATGTCGCCCTCTTTCTCCATGTCTTCCGCGCCGGCGTCGAGCGCCGCTTCCATCGTGGCGTCCTCGTTTGCCTTTGCGTCGATCACGATCTGACCTTTGCGGTCGAACATCCAGGCGACGGCATTGGTCGCGGCCAGGTTCGCGCCATGGCGCGTGAAAACGTTGCGGATCTCGGCGACAGTGCGGTTGGGGTTGTCGGTCGTCGCTTGAATCAGGAGCGCCGCACCGCCCGGACCATATCCCTCGTAGGTGACCTCTTCGTAAGTCACGCCCTCGAGCTCGCCGGTCCCTTTCTTGATCGCGCGGTCGATGTTGTCGGCCGGCATATTCTCGGCCTTGGCGGCGTCGATGGCGGTCCGCAGGCGCGCATTGTGGCCGGGGTCGCCGCCGCCCTGCTTCGCGGCGATCGTGATTTCGCGAATCAGACGCGTGAACACGGCACCGCGCTTCTGATCGGTGACCGCCTTCTTCCGCTTGATCTGTTTCCATTTGCTGTGACCAGCCATGTCTCTGCTCCCTGCTCCCTGCTCCCTGCTCTCTGCTCCCCGCTCCCAAGTTACATCATCGATCCGGGTCGAGCATGTCCTCGAAGCGCATCCAGCGCCGATAGAAGTAGAGATCTGCGAATCCGGTCGGCCCGTTGCGGTTCTTGGCAACGATCAGCTCGGTCGCGCCATCCACGCCCCCGCCCGGGTTGTACATCTCCTCGCGAAAAATCGAGAGGATGACGTCGGCATGCTGCTTCGGTGCGCCCATGACGCCGAAGTCGTCGAGCGTAGGGCGCTTCGCGTCCCGGCCAGTCTGAAAACCCGGGAGCTGCGCAACGACGAGCAGCGCCACCTGACGCGCCAGTGCGAGTGCCTTGAGGTGCCGGAGCACCAGCGCCGTGTCCTCGTCTTGCGTCGTGCGCGCCTTCGGCGGCGGCACGAGCTGCAGGTAATCCACGATGACCAGCCCGATTTGGCGCAGCGGATCGAGCCGCTCGAAGACCGTCTCGAAGTCTTCGCCGGCCAGCGGCAATAGGGACAGGGGCAGGCCGCGCAGCCGCACCGCGGCGGCGCCCACACCGGCGCGCGTCTGGTCGCTCAGCTTCGCGGAGCGCAGCTCGTCGACGGCGACCTTGCCTTCAATCGCCAGGGCGCGTTCCATCAGCCGCTCTTCATTCATCTCGCCGGAGAGGTACGCCACGCCCACGGACTGCTGCGCCACGCGCAGCGCGATGCCGAGCGCGAGCGCCGACTTGCCGCTGCCGATGTCGCCGCCCAGGAGAATGAGATCGCGCCGCCGCAGGCCGCCGCCCAGCAGCTTGTCGAGCGAGCCAAAGCCGGTGGGAATCGTGTCACCCGTGATCTCGCCGGGGCGTTGCGCATCGACGCGCTCGACGAGGTTGTCGAGGGACGGGTGTTTTTCGAAGCGTCGCGCTGGAGAGGGAGGGGGCATCGTCTATAGATGCAATCTGGCGCCACGCGCGGCAACGGTGACGGCGTCGGCGGCCGCAACCCCCAGCACATCCCGCGCCGGTGCGGTGAGCTGGCTGAGCACGAGGGCGGCGGCGTTGGGTGTCGCGGTTTCGAGATGTTGCCGTGCCGCGGCGAGCGCGCGCTTGAGAGGTGCGGGCAGCGCCAGGCTGCCGATCCGGGTTTCGAGCGCCTGGAGGCGGCGGCGGTGATTCTTCGCGCTGACCGGCGCCGGCGGCAGCAGCGCCTCCGCTGCCCGGACGACGAGCCACAGCGCGAACAGGCCTTCGCGCTGTGGGCCGCGCGCCGATTCCGCGATGAGCGTGACGAGGCGATCTTCCGCCGTACTCACGCAACGAGTCGCTGCACGGCGGCAGCCACCTGATCGGGGAAGACTTCCTCGAGACAGCGATGGTGACCGAGCGGACAGCGTTCCGTCCCCATGGCGGAGCAGGGACGACAGCCGAGATCGCGCTCGACCACCTCCGCGTGGCTGGCATACGGAAAGAAGCCGAACAGCTCGACTGTTGGTCCGAACAGCGCGACGACCCGCGTGCCGACGCCCGTTGCCATATGCATCACGCCCGTGTCGCCCGAGACGAGCACGGCGGCGCGGGCGAGACACGCACCCGTTTCCTGCAGCGTGAACTCTCCGGCCGCGTTGTGAACGCCAGGGGGGGGACCCAACTCGCTGGCCAGCTCGCGGTCCGCTGCGCCACCGAGCGCGACAAGCCCGTACCCCATCGCCTTCAACTGCTCCGCCAGCGCGCGCCAATGCCGGATCGGCCAGCGCTTGGTCGCGTGCGCCGCGCCCGGCGCGAGCGCCGCGAAGGGCTGCCGGTCCAGGGCGCGCTCGGCGAGCCAGCGCGCGATCCGCTCCCGTGCCGCGGCCGCCAGAAAGAACTCGGGCGGACTGCCGTCGGGATGCACGTCGAGCGCGCGCGCCGCCTCGAAGTAGCGCTCCGGAACGGGCACGTGCTTTCCGTAGATGTTGATCTTCGCCGAGATCAGGAGGGTCCGCGCGAGCTTGCGTTTCGAGTACCCGGACCACTGGCAGGGGACGAGCAGGCGCAGCGCCGCACTGCGCAGGCTGCCGTGCAGATCGAGCCCGTGCGTCGGCCGGAGCGCCCGCAGCCGTCTCGCGAGGTCGGTGATCCCCTCGTCTGGCTCGAGCTCGACGATTCGGGTGAGATGGGGATTCTCGACGACCAGCGGCGCCATCGCGCGCTTGGTGACGAAATACAGCTCGGCGTCGGGATGGCGCCGGTGCAATGCGCGCACGAGGGGAGTGGTGAGGAGAACGTCGCCGATGGAGCTGAACCGGACGCACAGGATGCGCAACACGCGGCCAATGTAGTCGCGCGTTGCCCGGCTTCGCCAGCGGGACTAGTTTGTCTTCACGATGCCGCGTCCGAAGAGCATTCTCTGGATTGACGACGAAGTCGATGGCCTCGCCGCGCACCGCCGCTTTCTCGAGCAGCAGGGATTCGCGGTGGCGCAGGCGGCGCACGGCGACGACGCCCTCGCGATGCTGCGGCGCCAGCCCTACAGCGTCGTGTTACTGGACGAGCAGATGCCCGGCCGCCGCGGCCTCGACCTGTTGCCCGAGATCCGCGCCATCGATCCCGCCATGGCCGTGGTGATGGTGACGCAGAGTGAAGACGACGCCCTGTTGCGCGACGCGATCGGCATCGAGATCGACGACTACCTCGTGAAGCCGGTGCATCCGCGCCAGGTGCTCTCGGTCGTCACGCGACTGCTCGAAGGCGATCGCATCCGCCAGCAGCGGTTGGCGCGCGACTTCGTCACGCGCTTCCGCGCGCTGGAGGGCCGCCGCGGCGGGACGCTCGCCTGGCGTGAATGGAGTGAGCTGGTCGCCGAGCTGGCGCGCTGGGAGGTGCGGCTCGCCGCGGCCGACGAGCCGGGACTGTCCGAAGCCCTGCGCGCGCTGCAGGAGAGCCTGCGCAAGGACTTCCAGGGATTCATCACCAAGCATTATCCGCGCTGGCTTGCCGATCCGGAGCGCGACCGGCCGCCACTCTCCGTTGACGTCGGCGCCGAGTTCCTGGTGCCCGCGCTGAAGCGCACGGGGCGCGTCGTCTTCATCCTGATCGATTGCCTGCGGCTCGATCAATGGGAAGTGCTGCGCGATCTCATCACACCGCTGTTCGACGTCGAAGAGTCGCACTACTACAGTATCCTGCCGACGGCGACGCCGTTTTCGCGTAACGCGATATTCAGCGGCCTGTTTCCGATGGAGATCGCCGCGCGCCACCCGGAATGGTGGGGTGCGCCGACCGACGAAGAGAGTCTCAACGCCCACGAGCCCGAGCTGCTGGCCGAACAGCTGCGCGAGCTGGTGGGCGAAGAAGTGCCGGTGCGTTACGAGAAGCTGTTCACCGCCGCCGACGGCGCGGACCTGCTACGCCGTCTCCCCGCCCATCTCGCCCAGCCCGGCGTCACGGCGCTGGTCTTCAACTTCATCGATCAGCTGACCCACGGTCGCTCGGAGAACGCGATCCTCTACGAGGTCGCGCGCGACGCCGACGCGCTACGGGGTCTGACACAGACGTGGTTCGAGCGTTCGCCCGTGCTCGCCGCGCTGCAGGAGGCGGAGCGCCGCAACGTGCCGGTCCTGCTGACGACCGATCACGGCTCGATTCACTGCAGCACGCCGGCGACGGTGTTCGCCAAGCGCGACGCGACCGCCAACCTGCGCTACAAGTTCGGCGAGGACCTGCGCGCCGAAGATCCCGAAGCTGCCATCATGGTCGAAGACCTGAAGGCATACGGCCTGCCGGCGAAGGGCCTCGGCGTGCGGTTGCTGCTCGCGACGGGCGACCGCTTCTTCGTGTATCCCACGAAGCTGCGCGAGTACCAGGCCCGCTATCGCGGCGCGTTTCTGCACGGCGGCGCGACGCCCGAAGAGATGATCCTCCCCGTCGCGCTGCTCACGCCGCGCCGCTCGCGATAATGGGCCGGGGGAGTGGCGGCGGAGGCGCGCGGCTGTTATCGCTGCTCCGCCCGTACTCGCTGCTGTTCGGCGCCACGATCGCGGCGACGGTCGTCTCGTCGCTGCTCGACGGCTTCACCTTCGTCTTGTTGATCCCGTTTCTGCGCACGCTGTTCGGCAGCTCGGCGCTCCCCGCGGAGGGCGGCACGCACGTCGAGGCGGTGCTCAACAGGATCGCGGGCCCCTTCCTCCAGGCCGGCACGCCGGCGCTCGCGCTCCGCAACGTCGTCATCGTCCTGCTCGTCGCGCTGCTTCTCAAGAACCTGACGTCCTACCTCGCGTCTCTCGGCAGCGTGGCGATTCAGGAAGGCGTGGTCCGCGATCTGCGGGTTCGTCTGTTCCGCCACCTCCAGACCTTACCGCTCGGCTATTTCCAGCGCACGCGCGCCGGTCAGACGATCGCGCGGGTCATCAGCGACACCGATCAGGTGAAGACAGCCGTGAGCGCGGCGCTCGCATCGCTGCTGCAAAACGTGGTCGTCATCATCGTCTACGTCGTCATTCTGTTCGGCCTCTCGGTCAAGCTGACGTTGCTGTCGCTGCTGCTCGCGCCCGTCCTGCTGGTCATCATCCGGCCGATGATCAATCGCCTGCAGCGTCGCTCGCGCGAGCTGGCCGCCGAGCGGGGCGAGGTGACGAGTCACGTAGGCGAGATGATCGCGTCGGCGAAACTGGTGCGCGCCTACGTGGCCGAAGCGTTCGAGCTGGGCCGGTTCAACGAGCTCGCCCAGCGCTATCGCAAGCGCGTGCTGCGGGCACAGCGCTACTCGAGTCTCACGAGTCCCGTAAGCGAGGTGTTCGGCGGCGTGATGATCGTCCTGATTCTCGTCGTCGGCACGCGGCTCGCACTCGGCACCGGCGCGACGCTCGACCCCGCGGTGCTGATCACGTTCCTCGCCGTGAGCCTGCGGCTCATGTCGCCGATCAAGTCCGTCTCGAATTACCCGGCGATCATGGCGACGGCCGTCGCCTCCGCGGAGCGAGTGTTCGAGGTCCTCGACTTGCCGTCCGCCGAGGGCGACCGCCCTGGTGAAACGACAGCGGAGTTCAGCGAGCGCATCGAGTTCCGTGGCGTCTCGTTCGAGTACGAGCCTTCGGAGTCGGTGTTGCGCGACGTGGATCTGGAGGTGAAGCGCGGCCAGGTCGTCGCGATCGTCGGGCCCTCGGGCGCGGGGAAGACCACACTGGTCGATCTCCTGCCGCGATTCTACGAGCCGACGCGCGGCGAGATTGTAATGGACGGCGTGCCGCTGACCAACTACACCCGCACGTCACTCCGCAAACTGATGGGAATCGTGTCGCAGGAGACCGTACTGCTGAACGACACGGTGCTCGCGAACATCGCGTACGGGTTGAAAGATGCGCCACTGGAGCAGGTGCGGGCCGCGGCGCGCGCCGCGAACGCCGACGAGTTCATCATGCGGCTCCCCGAAGGCTACACCACGCTGCTCGGCGAGCGTGGCACCCGGCTCAGCGGCGGGCAGCGGCAGCGCATCGCGATTGCCCGGGCGTTGCTGCGCGATCCACCGATCCTGATCCTCGACGAAGCCACGAGCGCGCTCGACACCGAATCCGAGCGCCTCGTGCAGGAAGCGATCGACCGGCTGATGGCGCATCGCACCGTCTTCGTAATCGCCCACCGGCTCGCCACCGTGCAGCATGCCGATTTCATCGTCGTGCTGGCGGAAGGACGGATCGTGGAGCGGGGCACGCACGGGGAGTTGCTGTCCGCCGACGGCTTGTACCGCCGGCTCTACAACCTGCAGTTCCGGAGCTGACATCCTCTCGGGCTTCACCATCGTCCGCAACGCGGTCAAGCTCGACTTCCCGATCGTCCCCGCGATTCGATCGGTGTTGCAGGTGTGCGACGAAGTCGTCGTCAACGTCGGGAAATCCGACGACGAGACGCGTGACGTGGTAGCGGGGATCGGCGACTCACGCGTTCGGATCATCGAGAGCGACTGGGACCTGAGCAGGGCCGACATGCTGGCATTGGAGACGCAGCGGGCGATGGACGCGTGTCACGGCTCCTGGGGGATCTATATCCAAGCCGACGAAGTGCTCCATGAGCAGGGAGCCCGCATCCTGAAGGACAAGGTGGCCGCGTGGAACCAGGATGCGCGCGTGGAAGGATTGCTGGTCGACTATCTGCACTTCTACGGCGGGTTCGACCGCGTGGCGACCAACCGCCGCTGGTATCGCCGCGAGGTCCGTGGCATCCGGCTCGGTCAGGGTATCCATGCGTACCAGGACGCACAAGGATTCCGGGTGGGGCCGCGGTCTCGAAAAATCCGGGCACGTCTGACCGGCGCGCAGATGTTTCACTACGGCTGGGCTCGGCCCGCCCGTGCAATCAGGGAGAAGTTCGAGGTCACAAAACGCATGTATCCGGGGGCCACCGAAAGGCTGGACCGCGAACTCAGGCGCGGAACGCTGGAATGGATACCGTTGCTGCGGCCCTACACCGGCGACCATCCGGCTGTGGCCAAGGCGTGGATCGCCGCGTGCGCGCAGGAGCCGCCGATCGAGATCGAGCCCGCGCAGTTCAGACTCGCGGACCTGCGCTACTACTTTTCCAACTGGATCGAGCGGCTGACGGGCGCGCGGCCGTTCGAGTTTCGCAACTACGAGGTCGTGTAGATAACCGCCGTGCGGGCTCTGTTGTGGCGCGGATTGATGGCATGTGCCAGCCGGTCCGAGAGACTCGGCTGGATCACGGTGAGCAATGTGAGATTGCGGTGCAATGCTCCCGCCAGGAACAGGCGATCCGCCTCCGGCGTGTCGCTGTAGACAATCACGTAGTTGATCGGTACTCCCCTCGCCGAGTTCTCCACGTCTTGTCCTCGTTCCACCACGACCAGCGGTGGCTGCGGTTTTCCCAGATAGTACTCCGGCACGCTGAAGGTCTGGTCGTATTGCGCGACCAGCACCCCTGTGGCGTCGTGACGGTGATACACAAGCAGCAGCGGCGCGACGCGGTCCTTCTTCGAAAAGCTGAACGTCACCACCAGCAGGAGAGCCGTGTTCACGATCCAGAAGTACCACCACATGCCGCGGTACACAGGTGCGATGCGCGCGGCGAGCCACGGCAGCCCTGCGACGATCAGGATGAAGAGCAGCGGGAGAATCGGCAGCAGGAACCGCTCCTGCTTGTTCGCGAGCAGGCTATGGCTCACGAGGAACGCGAGCGTCGCGATGCCGAGCAGCGGGATTTGGCGTCCGCCTTTGACCGCGGCCGCCAGCAGCAGAATCGACGCGGGCGGAATCAGCGCGGCGAGCAGCGTCAGAACGTAGTGCCACGGCGGGTTGCTCGGATATCCATCCGACTCGACCGCCATGCGCTGGAGATGCAGCATCGGCCCGAGTCGCTGGGCGAATGAATACCCCCACTGATGGTTGATCAGTGCGTTACTGTAGCCCTGCAGCACTACGACCACCGCGAGACCGCCGAGAAACGCGAGCTTGTCCCTGGCCATGACTGGCTGCGGGCGCAGCAGCACCAGCAGCAGGAACGCGCCGACGAACCCTATTAGCGGAAGGCGCAGGATGAGCGCTGTGCCCAGCGCCGCACCGGCCAGCGAACCCCAGACGGCTGACGGCTGATGGCGGTCTTCCGTGCGTTGCCACCACCAGCACGCCGCGAGCAACGGCACCTGGCACACCGATTCCTCGAGCTGGTGCACGGCGGTCACGGGCATCGCGTAGAACGCTGCGGCGAGCAGGCCGGCGAGCATCGCCTTCTCGCGGCCCAGCAACCGTTCGACGAGGCGATACACGAAGTAGACAACGAGCAGCGAGTAGGCGGCGTGGAAGAGCCGCACCAGGAGCATTTCGATACCGGGATCGTGAATCCCGATGTGCCGCGCGATAGTCATGATCGCCGCGATGACGCCGGGGTACAGCGCCGTGCGTTCGAACGTCGCCGGGAGCCCCCCCCCCACGCCGCTGGCGATCTGATCCGCCGCGCCGATGACGACGTTGTGATCGTCGCTCGCGAGGAATCCACCGCTGAAGACCGCCGCAAGCAACCGCAGCAGCCCGGCGAAGACGAGCAACCGAATCAGCGGCCGGTTTACTGGACGCTCGCGGGCAGGTCGCCCGTCTGCAGCACGTGTTGGTACATGCGGACGTAGTTCTCCGCCATCACCAGGTGCGTGAACTGCCGCTCTGCCCGCTCCCGGCAGGCTCTGGGGTCGAGCGTCGCGACCTGGTCGCCCGCCAGGATCAGCTCATCGAGCGTATCGCGCAACACGCCCACCGCGGGCGTGACGATTTCGGGGAGGGCGCCGCGCCTGGTGCCGAGCACGGGTGTGCCCGAGAACAACGCCTCGATCGTCGGGAGGCCGAACGGTTCGTCCCACTGCGCCGGCATCCAGAGGCAGCGCGCCCGCGCGAGCAGCACCGCTTTGCGCTTGCCGCCGACCTCGCCGACGTACTTCACCGCGCCCGTGAAGCTGGGACGCCACCCGCCCGCGATGATGAGCTGGCGGCCGGTGCGCTTCGCCGCCTCCACGGCCCAGTGGTAGCCGCGGTCCCTGTGCAGTTTGCCGAGGAACAGGTCCCACTGCTCTTTGCGGCGGCGGAAGATGTATTCGGTCGGATCGAGCCCGTTGTGGACGAAGATCGTACTGCCGTGGCGTTTGGCGTGGTCGCGCGAGAGGAAGATCGTGTTCGGCGGGACCGGAGTGTCAGGTTTCCAGTTGCCATGGAGCGTCTGCACGAACGGCACACCCTCCGGCCCCTGCTTCAGCGGAAAGTGCGCGTGCAGGATCTCGGCGCCTTCGGGAATGAAACGTTTGAGATCGGTGCCGGAGTCCCTCAACAGCCGGGGAGGGACTTCTACGATCTTCGCAGCCTCGGCGACCTTGGTTCCTGGTTGCGCGAGAATGGTCACGCGGTGGCCGAGCGCGGCGAGTCCGCGAACCAGCGCAACCACAACGCGCTGCGGACCGCCGTAACCTTCGACCGGAAGCCGGTGGTGGGACGCGACCACGACGTGCATCGGAGTCCCAGTATAACTAGCTTCGGAACATACCGGAGAGTCCGGATTCCCTCGCCAATTGCTCGCAGGGGAACCGTTTCGTTAACATTGCCAACGTGGCTAAGACCTTCCTGCTGACCGGGGAATTCCCGCCGATGCAGACCGGCATCGCACGCATGATGGGCGAGGTCACGCGCCGATATCCGCGTGGCGAGCTGCTCGTTTCCACCGGCCAACATCGCGACTCCCAGGATTCCGATGTGCGCTTCAGCGGCGCCGTGGTCGACCGCTTGCCGGTGCCGAGCAAGGCGCTGCGCAATCTCGCCGGTCTGCTGTTCTGGTCCCGCCGCGTCGCCACGCTCGCGCGCCAGCACAAGCCGCGGTTCGCGTGGTGCGATTCCATCCGGCCCTGCACCTACCCGGCGAAGTGGATGCTCGAGCGCGTCGGCACGAAATACGGCGTGTTCGTCCACGGCGGCGATCTGCTCAAGGAGCTGCACGCGATCCATCATTCGCGCTTCGCGCGCAAGACGGCGAAGGCGTTGCTCGGTTCCGCGGTCGCGGTCGTCGCCAACAGCCAATGGACGCGCGAGCAGGCGCAGAAGGTACTGCGCGAGCTGGGACTCGATCCCCTCGCCGAGCACGTGCGGCTGGTGCCGCTGGGCACCGATCCCGAGCAGTTCCGGCCCGGCATCGACACGCACGCCGTGCGCGCCCGCTATCATCTCAATGGGCAGGCGCCGTGGGTACTCACCGTCGCGCGACTCGAGGCGTACAAGGGCGTTGATATGGCGCTGCGCGCCGTGGCGCAGTGCCGGCACGATGGCCTCGACGTGAACTACCTAGTGGTGGGGAGTGGGAAAAAGCGGAAGGATTATCAGCGACTCGCCGAAGAGCTGCGGATCGCCGACCACGTGCGCTTCGTCGGCAACGTCCCCGAAGCCGAGCTACCGGCGGTTTTCAATATCGCGAACGCGTATATCGGCGTGTCGCGCCGCGCCGACGGGTCGCGCGTCGAGGGGTTCGGGGTCGCGCTCGCGGAAGCGAGCGCGTGCGGGCTGCCGGTGATCGCCGGGCAATCGGGCGGGCTGGCCGAAGCGGTGCACGACGGCGAAACGGGGCTGGTGGTGAATCCCGACGACCCGGAAGCAGTCGCCACGGCGCTCAAGCGTCTGTTCGGCGATCAGCTGCTCGCGCGCCGGCTCGGCCAGGCGGGCCGTAAATCGATCGAGACCTACTACAACTGGGACCGTGTGATCCGCGACCTGCGCGACATCGAATCACAAGTCTCTTCCTAGGATCTCATCCGGATCGACGCAGCGTGCCGGTCGCCTGATCCGCGGGTCGGGCGATAATCGCATAGGTCGGGCAGTGCCGGATGTAGCCACCGTCCATCGGCGACCACTCCTGATCCGGCTGTGTCACCACCGCCTTCCGCTCCGAGTCGAGCACGAACATCCCCTGCGGCCCGTGGACCAGACAGATGCCGCAGCCGATGCAGCGCTCGCGCTCCACGCGCACGAGCACGCGCCGCTTGGGATAGATGCCGACGTCGCCAGGCTCGGGCCATTCGTCGGCGCGATCGAGGGCCGCGGCCGTCGCGCGATAGCCCTCCTCGACTTCCTCGCGCAGATGATCGAACGCGAACATGCTGACGTGCTCGACCCGCGGTTGGATGTAGAAGACCGGCGGCGTTGTCCAGGTGCGGACGCGCTGCTCGAGCAGCGTCTGCATCAGGATCTCGGTCGCGCGAGCGAATACGCCCGCGAAGCCGTCATCCTGCGCATCGGCCGTGAGAATGCTCGACGCCGACACGTCCACCGCCACGATCAGCTCGGGACCAAGGGCGCGCGCCGCGTCGAAGGGGACGTTGGAGACCACGGCACCGTCGACATAGAAGCGGCCGCCGATCTCATGCGGCGGGAAGTAGCCGGGGAGCGCGCACGACGCGAACACCGCGTCGGCGACGCGAATGTCGTCGAGCCCGGGCAGGCCCCAGAACACCTGCATGCCCGAGTTCAGGTCGACCGTGTTGACGACGACGGGCGGGTCGAGCTGCTGGAACGTGAGGTCGCCGCAGGTGCGCGCGATGAGATGCTCGAGCGGCTCGCGCCGGAACAGCGCCGGCGAGCGCATGCGCTTGAACGCCATGTCGGCGTGCGCGACCGCGAACACCTCCTTGCGTTTCAGGCTGAGCGCGATCTCGCGCAGCTTGGCGATGCCCATCCCACCGGCCCAGGCGGCGCCCACGAGCGCGCCGACGCTCGACCCGATGATCCGGCTGGGCCGATGACCGCGCTCGAGCAGCGCTTGGAGCACGCCGACGTGGGCGAGCCCCTTCATACCGCCGCCGCCCAGCACGAGGGTGAACGGTGTATCGCGTTTCACGGCCCTATCCGCTTGCCCAGGGGGTTGAGTCCCGAGTAACGTAGTCGAGACCCCCATGGCGGCGCCACTGTTTTGGACTCGACTCGCGCGTGATCCCTGGGCCCGCTTCGGTCTGGGGCTCGTCGGCATCCTCGCAGTCCTGGCGTTGCTCGCTCCATGGCTCGCTCCGGGTGATCCATTCCGCGGTGATCTCGCTGCAAGTTTGCATCCACCCTCAGGCGCCTTTCTGCTCGGCAGCGACGCGCAGGGACGGGACGTGCTGTCGCGCGTGCTGTACGGGGCCCGCCTCTCGCTGGCCGTCGGCCTGATCAGTCAGAGCGTCGCGCTGGCGCTGGGCGTGACGTTAGGACTCGTGTCCGGTTACTACGGCCGCTGGATGGACGGTGTGATCATGCGCATCGCCGACGTGACGCTCGCCTTTCCTTCACTGTTGCTCTTGATCGCCATCGCCGCCGCGGTGAAGCCGTCGTTGCTGGTCGTGTTCGTCGTCATCGGCATCGTCGGATGGGCGGGGATGGCGCGGATCGTCCGCGGCCAGGTCTTGCTCGCCCGCAAGCTCGAGTACGTGCAGGCGGCGCGCGCGCTCGGCGCATCGGACGCGCGCATCATCGCGCGGCACCTCCTGCCCAACGTGATCGCGCCCGTGATTGTCGCGGCGACGCTCGGCATCGGCGGCGCGATCATGGCCGAGGCGGCGCTGTCGTTCATCGGACTCGGCGCGCAGCCTCCCACGCCGTCATGGGGCGCGATGGTTGCCGAGGGGCGGGATCTGTTGCGCGTCGCGCCGTGGGTCTCGATCGCCCCTGGCGTCGCGATCGGCCTCGCCGTGCTCGGCCTCAATCTGCTGGGTGACGGCCTGCGCGACGCGCTAGACGTGCGCGCATTCGGACGCGTGGCGTGACGGAAATCGCGTATCACCCCACGCACGTCCGCGCCCTGCGCGAGACGTTCAAGGCGCTACGCACGTCGGAGTTCCCATGGACCGCCGACACGACGTACCTGAATAACGCCTCCATCGGACCAATACCTGAGCGGACGCGTCGAGCGCTCGACGAGTTCACCGCAAAACGCACCGCACCGCATCTGTTGCCCGATCGGGAGTTGTTCGCGGGCCTGGCCGCCGCCCGGCTCGGGATCGCGCAGCTGATTAACGCAGACCCATCGGAAATCGCGCTCGCCACCAACACCGGTTTCGGTTTGAATCTCGCGGCCCGCGCCCTGCCCTTGAAGCAAGGCGATGTGGTGCTGCTCTCCGATAAGGAATTCCCGGCGAACGTCTATCCGTGGCTGATGCTGCGGGATCAGGGGATCACGGTCGAGATGGCGCGCTGCACTTCACAGGGATGGCCTGACGAAGAGCATCTGCTCGAGCGGCTGCGCGATCCGCGCGTGCGCGTGCTGGCGGTTTCCTTCGTACAGTTCTCCAACGGCTATCGCGCCGACCTGAAAAAACTCGGCGCCGCCTGCCGCGCCAACGGCACCTACCTCGTCGTAGACGGGATTCAGGGCGTCGGCAACTCTGTGCTCGACCTGCAGGAAACTCCGGTGGATATCCTCGCCTGCGGCGGGCAGAAGTGGCTGCTGTCGCCGTGGGGCTCGGGGTTCGTGTACGTGCGCAAAGAGCTGGTCGCGACGCTCGAGCCGGCCATCACGAGCTGGATGGCATTCGAGGGCACGGACGACTTCTCGCGGCTCACCGAGTACAACCCGACGTTCCGCTCCGACGCCCGCCGCTTCGAGATGATCACATTGCCGTATCAGGATTTCGTCGGGATGACAGCGTCGCTGGGGTTATTGCTGGAGATCGGCGTTCGCGACATCGCCGAAGTCACTCGCGCCACGCACGCGCCGATCGTGAAGTGGGCGCAGGAGAACGGCGTGCGGATCACTTCGCCGACTGAAAACGGGCACCGCTCCGCAATTCTCTGCGTCGCTCCGGCCAAGCCGGTGGAGGCGTACCACGGAATGAAGCGCGCGCATGTGGTGTGCAGCTTGCGCGAAGGCTCGATCCGTCTATCGCCCCACTGCTACAACACCGTCGAGGAAATGGAGAAGGTCATAGAGGTGCTGGAAGACCTGTCGTAGCATCGCGGTGGCGATCCACCCACCACCCGAACGCGACAAAGACCCACCCGAAGATGATCGCCCCGATGGCGAGGGCTCGCTGATCGGGCAGCGTGGGTCCGTAGAACTGACTCGAATAGGCGATCGCCAGCAACAGCACGAGCGCTGAGAAACCCCATCGCCCAATGCCGTCGCGCGCGCGCGTGGCGCGCGCGTAGATCGCGACGCCGGCGATGAACATGATGCTCTCCACGATGACGGTCGCCGGCGCCGAATTCCACAACCCCAGTCCCACTTTCGGACCGCCCGGGTAGAGCGGCATGTCGGGCCGATGCGTGATGAAGTCGAGCACCCAGTGGCTCACGACCAGCAGCCCGATCACCAGCGCCGCTCTACGGTCGCCGGTCCGCAGCCGATAGAGGTATCCGAACAGCGCGCCCCACACGAGCAGCGCGAGCAGGCTATGGGATATCGGATAGTCGTCCAACCAGAGCACCAGACCCAGCGCGTAGTGGCCGATGAACACTGGGTTACCTACGCTTCAATCGTTTGAGCATTTGGATCTGCCCTGCGTGGTACAGGTCGTGTGACGCGATGCCGTAGACCTCTTCCTTGATCCGCCACTTCGAGTGCCAGCCGCGGCGACCGAGGTCTTGGGAGCGAAGGCCGGCGATCGCGCGATGCAATAAGCGGTGTTGTTCGTCGAGCAGATCGCGATCGCGCTTCCAGGCAGCGTTGTCTGGGCGATCGGGCAGTGCCGGCCAGTTCGCGCCATCCCGCGGAAAGGCAAGGGCGGGATCGCGCAGCAAGCGGCGGCGGACCATGCACTTCCAGTAAGCGGTGTGGAGGGCGAGCTCCCAGATGCAGTGACGCTTGGGGCCGGGGCGCCACAACGCGTCACGTGCCGTGAGCCCGCGCAGGGTGCCTTTGAGCGGTGTGCCGTGCCACGACGGCGCGGTGTAGGCCTGATCGAAGACGTCGAGCAGCAGCCGCACCCGCTCGTCCACGTTACCCCTCGCGTCTCAACAACGCGTATTCCTTCTTGCCCTTGCGCAACAGGAGATTGCGGCCGCCGATCCAGTCCTCGGACGCGATGGTTCGCGCGACGTCATCGATCCGCTGCTGATTGACGTAGATCCCACCCTGCTCGATGCTGCGACGCGCTTCGCTCTTCGACTTCGCGAGACCGGCACGCGCCACGAGATCGACGAGCGCCACACGGTCCGAGTCCCCCTGAACCACGATCGTCGGGATCTCAGCGGCGAGTATCTCGAATACCTGGGGATGAACCTCGGGTTGCTCTTCCCCGAAAAGAATCGCCGAAGCGGTCTCAACTCCCTGGAGCAGGTCAGCGCCATGCACTAGGCTCGTCACGGTCGATGCCAGCGCGCGCTGCGCCGGTCGACCAGCGGGGTTCTTGGCCTGCTGGGCCATGACGCCCTTGATTTCGGACGCGGGAAGATGAGTAAAGAGCTTGAGGTACTTCTCAACGTCGCGATCGTCTACATTGATCCAGAACTGATAGAACTTGTACGGCGACGTGAGCTTGGGATCGAGGTAGATCGCGCCCGCGTCCGTCTTTCCGAACTTGTGGCCCGACGCCATCGTCACCAGCGGTGCCACGAGGCCGTGCGCTTCCGCGTTCTCGATGCGGCGAATCAGATCGACGCCGGCCGTGATGTTGCCCCACTGATCGCTGCCGCCGACTTGCAGTGTGCACTGCCGCTCGCGGAACAAATGCAGAAAGTCGTACGCCTGCAGCAGCATGTAGCTGAACTCGGTGAACGACAGTCCCGCCTCGAGGCGCGCCTTCACCGACTCCTTTTGCAGCATGACGTTGACGGTGAAATGCTTCCCGACGTCGCGCAGAAAGTCGATCAGTCCCTGCGAGCCCAGCCATTTCGCATTGTCCAGCAGGATGGCGGCGGTGGGCCCGGCGCCGAACTCGAGGAAGCGCGCCATCTGATCGCGCTGATGCTGCAGGTTCTCGCGGATCTGTTCTTTCGAAAGCAGCGGCCGCTCGCCGGCCTTGCCGGATGGATCGCCGATCAATCCGGTGCCGCCACCCATCAACACGATCGGCCGGTGCCCGCCACGTTGCAAATTGGCGAGCAGCATCAGCGGCATGAGATTGCCGAGCTGCAGCGACGGCGCGGTGGGATCGAAGCCGCAGTACGCGGTGACCAGCCCTTTGGCGAAATGCGCGGCGATTCCGGGGGTCGCCTGCTGCACAAACCCGCGCCACTCCAACTCTTGTAAAACGGGAGACGTCATGGTCGCGAATCGTATCGGCCATGCGCGACGCTGGCAAGCGGATACGCGTCTTATTTAGATTGTACGGAGATGACGACCCCTCAGCCCCAATCCGCCGCGCCCCGGCACCCGTTTTTCATTCGCTGGTGGTACGATCCGGTTCAGCGCCGCCGGGCCATCATCGTGACCGTGCTGGCCCTGCTGTACGGCAGCGGGCTCGTTTACGGCTCGTGGACGCGCGTCTGCTCCGGGGACCGTTGCCCGAGCATCATGCGACTGGAAGGGAGCCAGGACCGCAACGTCCAGCGGCAGACGTCCAAAGTCTATGCCGCCGATGGACGGCTCATCAGCGAGCTGGGAATCGAGCTGCGCACCGTACTCCCGCTCGAGCAGATCCCGGTGCACGTGCGGCAGGCCTTCATTGCAGTCGAGGATAAGCGCTTCTATGCCCATAGCGGCATCGACTACTGGCGCATCCTCGGCGCGCTCAAGGCAAACATCCTGACGTTGCATTACACGCAGGGCTTTTCGACCATCACGATGCAGCTCGCGCGCAACGTTTTCCCCGAGCGCCTCGGCCGGGAGAAGAAGATCGCCCGCAAACTGCGTGAAGCCCGTGTCGCCGTAGAGCTCGAACGCAACTTCCCCAAGGACAAGATCCTCGAGCTCTATCTCAATCAAATCAGTCTGGGGCCCAACATCTTCGGCGTGGAAGCCGCCTCGCAGGTGTTTTTCGGGAAATCGGCCCGCGACCTGAACGTCGCCGAGGCCGCGACGCTCGCGGCGCTCCCCAAGGCGCCGGGGAACTACAACCCGCGCGCGCACCCCGACCGCGCAGTGTTGCGCCGCAATGCCGTGCTCAACCTGATGCGCGATCAGGGATTCCTGAGCCCCGAAGACGCCGAGTTCTGGAAAGCGTATCCGCTCGTCCTGACGACGCGCCGCACCAGTTACGGCGACGTGGCGCCGTACTTCGTCGAGTGGCTCAGGTCGTCGTTCCTCGAGCCGCGGTTCGGCCGCGACCTGTACGAGAAGGGCCTGCGCATCTACACGACGCTCGACCTCGACATGCAGGAAGCGGCGGAGCAGGCGCTCGAGTCGCAGCTCGACGAGATCGAATCGGGCGTCTACTCGAACGGCAAGTTCGAGGGCACGTCCTATCGCCAGTACATCGAACAGGGCCGCGCCACGCCCGACGACCAGGGCCCGTTCGCGCAGTATCTCCAGGGCGCGCTGCTCGCCCTCGATGCCAAGACCGGCAACATCCTCGCGATGGTGGGCGGCCGCGACTTCGTCGACTCGAAGTGGAATCGGGTGACACAATCGGTGCGGCCGCCGGGATCGACGTTCAAGCCGATCGTCTACTCGGCCGCGATCCGCGCGGGGCATCCCGTGACGGAGATGCTCGACGACACGCCGCTCAATCCTCCGGTCATGCAGCTCGACAGCTCGCTGTGGCAACCGAAGGACTACGACGACACGACGCTGGGCCTCATCCCCATGCGGCAATCGTTGTACCTGTCCCGCAACCTGTCCACGATCAAGCTCGGCATGGCGCTGGGCGAGCAGACGGTGATCGGCGAGGCCCGGCGCTTCGGCATCACGACCCCACTGCCACCCTATCCGTCAATTCACATCGGTTCGCGTGAGGTGAAGCCGATCGAGCTGGTCGCGGCGTATACGGCGTTCGCGAACAACGGAACGCGCGTCGAGCCGATCGGCATCCAGCGCATCGAGGACCGCCAGGGCAACATCCTGTATCAGTCCACGGTCAAGCGCGAGCAGGTGCTCGACCCCGAGCACAACTGGCTGATGCTCGACATGATGCGCGATGTGATGCGCTGCCAGCCGGGCACCGGCCCGCATCGCTGCGGCACCGCGGCGGGCGCCGTGGGCGGATTGAAGATTCCCATGGCCGGCAAGACTGGGACCACGGATGAATACACCGACGCCTGGTTCCTGGGCTTCACACCGGAGATCGTCACCGGAATCTGGATCGGCTACGATCTCCAGCACCGGATCATGAATAACGCGGGCGGTGGCCGCATCGTCGCGCCCGCGTGGACGAAGTTCATGCGCGACGTGTACGAGCGGCGCCCGTCGCCCGGCGACTGGGCCCGCCCCGACGATCTCGTCACGCGCGAAGTGGACTGGTCGAACGGCTTCCTCGCGACGCCGTTCTGCCCGCTCGAGGTGCGGCGCTGGGAGTGGTTCTATCCGGGCACCGAGCCCTCGCAGGTCTGTCAGGTGCATTCGCCGTTCGGGGTGGGAGTCACACCCTAGCTCTTGCTACGCATTCGAGCTGGCCGGATCCATCCCGTCACGGCGCCGTCCTTCGAGGACGGCGCCGTTCTTATTGATGCGGACGGCAGGATCGCCGCGGTCGGACCGCATGCGCGCGTCCCCGCGCCTGGCGGCGTGCCGTCGCTGCATTTTCCCGACGCCGAGCTGATGCCCGGCCTCGTCAACTGCCACACGCACCTCGAGCTGACGCATCTGGGCGGTGGCACGAAGCTCGACGAACCGGAATTCGTCAAATGGATCCGCCGC
Source organism: Gemmatimonadales bacterium (assembly GCA_035300745.1). Taxonomy (GTDB): domain Bacteria; phylum Gemmatimonadota; class Gemmatimonadetes; order Gemmatimonadales; family GWC2-71-9; genus 20CM-2-65-7. The sequence continues at coordinate 31,586 of DATGVC010000255.1, forward strand.
ATCCGCGAGCTGAAGGAGACGACCGGCGCGGAGGCGTTTTACGAGGCGGCGGTCGCCGGCATCCGCGATTGCTGGGCGCGCGGCGTCACGTGCATCGCGGAGACCGGCAGCACCGGGGCGGTCATGCGCGCGCTGCATGATCTGGGCGGGCGGGGAATCGTGTATCACGAGGTCTTCGGCCCCGATCCAGCGCAGTGCTCCGCCAGCATGCAGGAACTCGAGAAGGCGGTCTTGCAGCTTCGCCGTCTGGCAACTTCGCAGCTGCGAGTTGGCGTCTCTCCCCATGCGCCGTACACGGTGAGCGCGCCGCTCTACGAGGCTGTTGCGGCGTTTGCCCGGCTTGAAGCGCTGCCGATTGCCGTCCACGTCGCCGAGTCAAGGGAGGAGACGGCATTCGTGCGCGATGGCGTCGGACCGTTCGCCGCCGCGTTGCGCGCGCGAGGTATCGCGGTCGAAGCGCGCCGGTGTTCGCCGGTCGCCTATCTCCTCCAACGTGGCGTCGTGCGACGTGGCACGCTCTGTATTCATTGCGTCCAGGTGGATGGGGCGGACGTCGAGTTGCTCCGCGTCACGCATGCAACGGTGGCGCACTGCCCGCGCTCTAACGCCGCGCATCGTCACGGTCGCCTGCCGCTCGGATTGTTTCGCGATGCCAGGGTTCCCGTCGGCCTGGGGACGGACTCCGTCGTGAGCGTTGGCGAACTGGATCTGTGGGCCGAAGCGGAGGCTGCCGGCTTCACTGGGGACGACGCGGCACGGATGCTTACAATAGAAGGCGCACGCGCGCTCGGCTGGCAATCGGAGATTGGATCACTGGAGGTCGGAAAGGCCGGAGATCTTGCGGTTATGGCCGTCGGGCCGTCGGGCCGTCGGGCCGTCCTGACCGTTGTTGCGGGGCGCATCGTGCACCGGGCCGGATCTCCGGAAGCGCACTAGATTTTCCCGCCATGAAAACGCAGCGGCACGCGGCCATCCTGCGGATCGTCCGAGGAGAGACGGTAGGCAGCCAGGAGCAGCTGCGCGAGCGTCTCAAGGCTGAAGGCTACAATGTGACGCAGGCGACGTTGTCCCGTGACATTCGCGAGCTGGGACTCGCGAAGGTGGCGGCGCCAGATGGTGGCTCGCATTACGCGGCCGGGCCGGAAGGCACCCCCGGGGGCGGCGTCCGGCCGCATCTGGAGCAGCTTCTCCCTACCATGCTCGTCTCCGCCGAAGGCGTCGGCCCGCTGCTCGTCTTGAAGACGACGACGGGCGGCGCGCAGGCGCTGGGCCTCGCGCTCGACGGCGCAGGCTGGAGCGAGATCATCGGCACCATCGCTGGTGACGATGCCATTCTGGTCATCACTCGCAGCGAGCGAGGCCGTCGCGCCGTGCAGGTGCGGCTGCAGGAGCTCGCAGGACTCCCCGCATGAAAGCACTCATAACGCTCGCGGCTCTGATGGTGGTCGCCAGCGGTTGTAAGGCTCAATCACAAACTCCACAACCTCCACCAGCCTCGAACGCTTCCCAAAACACGCTGACCGATGCAGAGCGCGCGGCAGGCTGGCGGCTGCTCTTTGACGGCACGACGACCGCCGGCTGGCGCAACTACGGCAAGCCGAGCCTCTCCGACGGCTGGAAGGTGCAGGATGGCGCACTCACGCGCACGGGCGCCGGCGGCGACATCATCACGAACGACCAGTTCAAGAATTTCGAGCTGTCGATCGACTGGAAGATCGAGCCAGGCGGCAACAGCGGCGTCTTCTATCGCGCGAGCGAGGATACCGACGCGATCTACTGGAACGCGGTGGAAATGCAGGTCCTGGATGACGCCAAGCACCCCGACGGCCAGTCGCGC
>DATGVC010000256.1:0-2472 GCA_035300745.1 Gemmatimonadales bacterium
GATCTGGTCCTGGCCGGCCGTAATCGCCTGATTGGCGGAGGCGCAGGCGCGATTCAACGAATACGCGGGGATTTCCTTGGGGAGCTGCGGCAGCAGGCTGACCTCGCGTCCGACATTCGGCACCAGCGCCGACGGCACGACCTGGCCGAAGATGACTTCGTCGACCTCGGTGCCGTCCAGATTCGTGCGCTCGAGCAGCTCGCGGGCCGCATAGCGCGCGAGATCGACGGCGCGCGCGTCTTTCAGCGACGTGCCGGCTTTGGTGAACGGCGTACGGACGCCTGCGACGACTGCGACGCGCCGTCCGTTGAGACCGGGCATTAGATTCTTCCCCTCTTCCTGGGAGTCGAAACCTACCACCAGCCCCAAGTGGAGGGGAGTTGGAGCCAACGCGAGCCGCAGCCTGGGCGTCCATGGTCGAGACGCCGGTAGACGTGCTCATCATCGGCGGCGGCATTACGGGAGCGGGGATTGCGCGTGATGCGGCATTGCGTGGGCTCCGCACGGCGCTCGTCGACAAGTCCGACTTCGGCGCAGGCACCTCCTCACACTCGTCGCGCCTCATCCACGGCGGCATTCGCTATCTCGAACAGGGCGCGTTCCACCTGGTCTTCGAAGCGAGCCACGAACGGCGTGTGCTGCTCCAGATCGCGCCGCATCTGGTGCGGCCGCTCGCGTTCCTCTTTCCCATCTATCGCGGCGGCCGGTTGCCTGCATGGAAGCTGCGCGCCGGGATGTGGCTCTACGATCTGCTGTCTGCGTTCCGCAACGTCCGCTGGCATCGCTGGCTCCGCGCCAAGAACGTGCGACGCGTCGAGCCCGGATTGCGGGACCGCGGCCTGATCGGCGCGGCCTTGTACTACGACGCTCAGGCGGACGACGCGCGTCTGGTCATCGCGACCGTGCGCAGCGCGGTCCGTGTCGGCGCGCTCGCCGCCAACTACGTCGAGACCACGGCGCTGCTCAAGCCCGACGGACGCGTGCGCGGCGCGATGGTGCGCGACGTGTTGACCGGCCAGACCGCGAGCATACGCGCCAACGTCGTGGTGAATGCCACCGGCCCCTGGTCCGACCAGCTGCGGCGACTCGACGACCCGCAAGCGGCGCCGATGCTGCGGCTCACCAAAGGCGCGCACGTCACCGTGCCCCGCCGCCGCATCGCCAACGAGCACGCCGTGACGTTGCTCTCGCAGATCGATGGCCGCGTGATGTTCGTACTGCCGTGGGGTGATCTCTCGTACATCGGGACGACCGATACCGACGCCGATTCCTCGCCCGATGCGCTGCGGGTGACAGCCGCCGATGTGACGTATCTGCTGCGTTCAGCCAACGCGGCGTTTCCTGACGCTCACCTGGGCTCGAATGACGTCGTGTCGGCGTGGGTGGGGCTGCGTCCCTTGCTGCGCGAGGACCACGCGAATCCGTCGCAGGTGTCGCGCGAGCATCGGGTACTCGAAAGCCCGCATGGTCTCATCTCGATCGCCGGCGGCAAGCTGACGACGTATCGCGTGATGGCGCGGGATGTCGTGGATCGTGTCGCCGCGCGCCTGCACGAGCTGGACGGTCGTCCGCTCGCGCCACGCGCCCCCACGGACCGGCAGCCGTTACCGGGAGGAGAGGCCGCCGAGCTCGAGGTGCTCGTCGAAGCCGCGCGGGCGCGCGGCGCGTCCGAGGCGACGGCCCGCCACCTAGTCGCGTATTACGGCAGCGAGGCGGCCGCCGTGCTCAATCTCGTGGACCGTGATCGACCGCTCGGCCAACCGATCATCGCGGGCCGCCCGGAGATTTGGGCCGAAATCACCTACGCCGTCGAGCGAGAAATGGCGGTGCGCGTGCAGGACGTCATGGTCCGACGATTGCATCTGTTCTATGAAGTTCCTGACCATGCCCAGTCCGTGATCCCCGGCGTCACCGCGCGAATGAAGCAGCTCGTCGGCTGGGACGACTCCCGCGAGGCCGAGGAGTTGCGCGACTACTTTCAGAACGTCGAACGAGGCCGCATCAAGGCTTGACCTTCACGCGCGGCCGCACGTGCACGTGAATGTGCTCGTCGTTTGTGTCGATCTGCCGCAATGCCCACGTCGCCGCGTGACGGACCGACCCCACCTCGTCCCGCTGCGCCGCGGTCAGTCCGTCGAGAGCGCGCGGGCTTTCGATTTCTCCCAGGGCCCAGGCGGCGGTTGCACGGACATCCTCGTCGCTGTCCTTCAGCGCTCCGACGAGCGGCTCCACCGCCCGATCATCCTCGATTTCGCCGAGGGCCCAGGCGGTCAGCACGCGCACTTCCGGGTCATTGTCTTTCAGTGCAGCCGCAAGTGCGCTGACGGCGCCGCCGTCCTCGATTTCCCCCAGCGCCCAGATCGCCGTCTTCCGCACGTCGGCTACGGGATCGCGCATCAGCGCCTCGAGGGAGGCGATTCCTTGCGCGTCCTCTATCTCGCCCAAGGCCCACGCGGCCTGCTGACGCACGCG
>DATGVC010000257.1:0-5087 GCA_035300745.1 Gemmatimonadales bacterium
ATACGTGAGCGCCGCCTCAGGCGGGCTGCCACTCACGCAGGTGCGTGAAGCCGAAGCTTACGCAGCCAGAGCCAGTTCAGAGTTGGCTTGTGTATAGTCCCAGTTGATTTACCAGGTGACTGAGAACCTGGGCACGCAACAATACCCTCGCCAAACCCGTCGAAGCCTGTCGCCCCCAAAAACCTGAGCGGCTGAAGCTTACTGACCTGGCGTGGCCTTTTCAACCCGATTACGCCCTGCCTGCTTGGCACGATACAGCGCGGCATCTGCCGCAGCGGGCAGGTTGAGCAGGTCGCCGATCGGCTCCGGATAGGACGCAATGCCACACGATGTCGTCAGCGGATAAGCGGAGCTGCTCCAAGTCAGTGGCTTCTCCGCCACCGAGCGCCGAATGCGCTCGGCCACCTCCATCCCTTCCCGCAAAGCGGTGCGCGGCAGCCAGACCGCGAATTCCTCCCCGCCGATTCGTGCCACCAGGTCGCCGTCGCGGACCGCACTCTCCAACAGCCGCGCGACCTGTTTCAACGCCGCGTCACCCGCGGGATGGCCGAGGGTGTCGTTGAGCCGCTTGAAGTGATCGAGATCGATGTAGATCAATGTCGCGGGGTCGGGCGATCTCGATCCATAGGCGGCCATTGCCCGCTCGAACTCACGTCGATTGCGCAGTCCCGTCAGCGCATCCACGACGGCGCGCCGCTCGGCCTCATGGAGGGCGCGCGCCGCCGCGAGCCGCGGGCCGAGATCCGTGAGCAGTGGACCGAGATCCTCGAGGAGCGGCGCGTCCGGCTCGAGCGGCGAGCCCATGAGAACCAATGCGCCCACGACCAGCGATCCGTCCGTCAACGGATAGGCCGTTCCCGCGCGCTCGCTGCGCCGCCGCTCCGGGACTCCCGGCCCGAACACATCCTCGTGCCCCCGGGTCGCGACGGGAACGCCCATCCCGACGGCTCGTGCGACCGGCGACTCAGAAGAGAGCAGCAGGCCAGCCAGCCGCCGATCCGCCGCGCTCGACACCGCGACCACGTGGGCGCCATCCGCCCCCGCGATGACCAGCGCGACACCGCGATGCGTGATCTGCTCGCCAAGTTCCACCGCGGCGCGCGCCATGCCGTCCAATGTCAGGGCCCCCGCGACGAGACGCGATACTCGTCCCGCAATCATGCGAGCGCGAGGCGCGGAGCTCTGCTCCTCGGCGAGCCGCATCCCACCGAGGTAGCGACGTAGCGCTCGGGCGACGCCGTCGGTGATTGTCTCGGCATGATCTCCGCCGGCGAGCACCAGTCCGGCGCCGTACGGGAAATCGCCGACGGCAATGAACGTGGCATCGCGGTCACGAATGACGTGCAGACGACCGTCCACCGATGCCAGCTGCACCAACGCGGCGCCGCGGCGCCGTTCCTCCTCCCCAATATCGGGACTGGCGAGGACCTCAAAATCGCCCTCGGTGGTACCCACACCCCATGCCGCCGTGGCGCCATACGCCTGCCGCAGCAGATCGAGTACTTCACTGAGCTCCAGCGGTGGCGGCCCGCGCCGACGCAGCCTGCCAGGCCGCCAGCGAATCGTCCACCCGAACGCCGCCGCGACACCGCCCGCCGCGGCGACAACGCCCCACACGGAGCCTCGCCACGCGCCGATGGCGACGGCGGTGAGTCCCAACACCTGCAACCCGAGCGCGACCCAGCGTCGAGCCGGCGTGCGCTTATGAATGATTGATGCGGCTCGCAGCGGCGGCCGCGCCGAATCCGTTGTCGATGTTGACGACGGTGACACCTGAGGCGCAGGAATTCAGCATGGCGAGCAAGGCGGCCAGACCACCGAACGATGCCCCGTAGCCGACGCTCGTGGGCACCGCGATGACCGGCACTTTCACGAGCCCGCCCACGACACTGGGCAGCGCGCCTTCCATGCCGGCGACGACGATGATCACGCTCGCGGCGCGCAGCACATCGGTCTGCGTCAGCAGGCGGTGAATCCCGGCGACGCCGACGTCCGTAAGCCGCTCGACGCTGTTCTTAAGTGCGCGCGCACTCACCGCTGCCTCCTCGGCGACGGCCAGGTCGCTGGTGCCGGCCGTGCAGATCAGCACCGGCCCGCGGCCGGTGGGCGCGGGTTCCGGGTCAGGCGGGAGATAGGCTGTCCGCCCGAGCTCGTTGATTTCGATGCGGGGAAAGCGGCCTGCGAGTGCTTGCGACTGCGCGGTGTCAGCACGGGTCGCCAGAAAGCTCCCGCCGGCCGCTTCGAGCCGTTCCGCGATCGCCAGCACCTGGCCGACGGTTTTGCCCGGACAAAAGATCACCTCCTGATGCCCCTGGGTGATGGGCCGGAGGTGATCGATCGTCGCGAACGGCAGCCGTTCGAAACTCATGCGGCAATCGGAGCGGCGCTCTCCGCCAGATAATTCTCGAAGATGGCTTCAGCTTCTGCCATCGACTCGATGGCGAAGAGCCGCTGGCGCAGCTCGGACGCACCGGGCAGCCCTCTTGTGTACCAGCCGAAGTGTTTCCGGAACTCGAGCGCGGTCTTGCGCGTGTCGCCCTGCAAGCGAAGCGCCAGCCGCGCATGCTCCAGCGCCGTGCGGAAACGGTCTTCCGGCGACGGATCGGGCCGCTTGGCGCGGCCTGCGAGCAAGTCGCGTGCCTGGGCGAAGAGCCACGGATTCCCGAACGAGCCACGAGCGATCATGATGCCGGCACAGTGCGTCTGATGGCGCATCGCCACGACGTCCTCGGCCGTCCGGATGTCGCCATTCCCGATGACCGGGATCGTGAGCGCCTGTGCGACGGCGGCGATCTCGTCCCAGTCTGCCGCGCCCTGATACATCTGGGTCCGCGTCCGGGGGTGGAGCGTCAGCGCCTGCGCCCCTGCCTCTTGACACCGGAGCGCGATTTCCACGGGGTCACGCTGCGTCTCGTCCCAGCCACTCCGGATCTTGACGGTGACCGGCACGGGAGTCGCGTCGCGGACCGCCCGGATGATGCCGCGCACCAGGCCCATGTCCTTGAGGCATCCCGATCCACCGTTGTTCCGAACGACCTTCTTGACCGGACAGCCGAAGTTGATGTCCACAAAGTCCGGCCGAAATAGCTCGGTCACCATACCGGCGGCCTTGGCCATGATAGCGGCGTCGGCGCCGTAGATCTGGATGCCGATGGGCCGCTCGACCGGCTCGAAGCGCATCTCAGCCAGGACCCGCTCGATGCCCAACGAGATGCCGACCGACGAGATGAACTCGGACACGACGACGTCGGCCCCGTAGCGGCGACAGACCTGCCGGAACGGGGACTCCGACACGCCCGCCATAGGAGCCAGGAATAGCGGGAAGTCGTGCGCGACCGAGTACGGGAAGTGCATGCGCTGGAACGTAATAGCGCGTTGCGCGCGGAGCAACCAAGTTTTACCTTTCGCGCGCGAATGCGCCTACGCGAGTTCTTCTCCGAAGATGCCATCACGCTCGAGCTCGAAAGCACCACGAAGGACGCGGTGCTCAAGGAGCTCGTCGGGCTTCTCAAGCTCGACGACAAAGCCCAGGCGTTGCTGTTCAAGATGTTGAAGCGGCGGGAGACGCTGGGATCGACCGGCATCGGGCAGCACATCTCGATTCCTCACTGCCGTTCGCTGGTCGTGACCCGCCTGCGGTGCGCGTTTGGGCGCAGCACCAAGGGAATCGACTTCAAGGCGATCGACGACCAGCCGGTCAACTACTTCTTCCTGATCGTCGCCCCGCCGTTAGAAGTCTCCAATCAATATCTCCCGGTGCTTGGAAAGATTGCGCAGTTCGCGAAGGAATCAGATGTACCGGCCAGGTTGGCAAAGCTACAGACCCCCGCTGAATTTCTTGCGCTCTTAGAGGAGAAGAATATCTAGGGAGCGCTGTCGCGTGCCGCCTGCAACGCTTCGCGCGCCGGTGCGAACGCGCTGTCGACCGCGACCGCGACTTGGAGTTGCTGAATGGCAGGCTGCCAGAGTTTCGCTCGCATATAGAACGTCCCGAGGTCGTAGCGCGGCCCGGCGAGCTTGGGCGCGAAGGCGATCGACTGCAACAACAGCCGCTCCCCACTGCCCCATCGTCCCGCAGCGAACTCGTCGTTCCCTTCCAGCCACAGGGTTCGGTATGAACGCGGCGCCTCGCGCTTGAGCGCCTGATAGTGCTGCTCGTCGTCGTGCCAAGCGGGGATCCGGGCAATGCTGCGCGCTGCTCCGAGCACCACCACCGCCGCGAGGACGGCCGCGCGGACGCGGAGCGTCCAGGGCGCCGCGACCACCACGGACGCGAGCGCAAACGCAATCCCGAACGATGGGAGGTACAGGGTGCGCTCGGCGATGAGCAGCTCCATCGGCACCACGATGTTGGCTACGGGCGACACGGTGATGACGAACCACGCCAGCCCGATCGCGATCCCCGGTACGGTGCGCCTCGTGCGCCACGCCACGAAACCCAACGCCGCCCAGACGAGCGCGCCGAGGAGATGCGCCGCCGTGAGCCCGGTCGAGACCGTGAGCTCGCCGGGAGAATAGTCCGCCGAGAGATGCGCCGGGAACAAGAGCAGCCGCCACCACTCGAGCGAGATCGGGAGCATCGCCGAAGTACGTTGGAACGCGCTCAACCCTTCCATCCCGACGGCGATTCCTCCGGCAAAGAACACCGCGTGGGTGTTGACTAACGCGTGGACGACGTAGTAGCCCACGATAGGCACGGCAGCAGCCACGGCGGGCCACAATGCTTTGCGCCAGTCAATTCGCCGGGCGACATAGACGAGCACGACGGCGGCCGGGAGCGTCGTCACGAGCTCCTTGGACGCCATCCCAAACGCCGCGGCCAATGCCACGCCGACCAGATAGATCGGCCGCCGCTCGGCTTGCAACGCGCACAGCAGCGCGGCGGCATACCCGGCTGCCGCCATGAGCTCGGCGCGTCCCACGACGTTGGCTACCGCCTCCACGTGGACTGGGTGAACCGCGAACAGCAGACCGGCTATGAGGCCGGTCAGCGGACCAGCCAGCTCGCAGGCGAGCAGTGTCAGTAAGGCGGTGGCGATGGCCGCCCAGATCACGTTCTCAGCGTGGAACCAGTGCGGGCTCTCGGA
>DATGVC010000258.1:0-4678 GCA_035300745.1 Gemmatimonadales bacterium
CGAAGCGTTCGTGCGCCTGAACGAGGAGGGGAAGCAGCTCGAGATCTGGAACCTCGTTTTCATGCAGTACGACTTGCAGCCCGACGGGTCGCGGAACAACCTGCCCAAGCCCTCGGTGGATACCGGTGCGGGCCTCGAGCGCATCGCCTCGCTGATGCAGAACGTGCCGTCCAACTTCGATACGGATCTATTTCAGCCGATCATCGCGCAGGCCGTCGAGATCGTGGGACGGCCATACGACCGCGGTCCCGCCGGCGCTCCCTATCGCGTGCTCGCCGACCACGCGCGCGCCGTCGCGTTCCTGCTGGCCGATGGTGTCTATCCGTCGAACGAGGGGCGCGGTTACGTCCTGCGGCGCATTCTGCGCCGCGCCGTGCGTCACGCCTGGCTCCTGGGCCGGCGCGAGCCGACACTCGCGCAGCTGACGCGCTCGGTCACGGGCGTGATGGGCGAGGTCTATCCGGAGCTCGTGTCAAAGGAGCCGCACATCGAGCGCGTCACGCGCGCTGAAGAGGAGCGCTTCCTCGAAACGATCGAGGGTGGCCTCTCGCGCCTCGAGGAGCTGAGGAGCGCGAAGGCAATTTCCGGCGAGGAGGCGTTCAAGCTGTACGACACCTACGGGTTCCCGATCGACCTGACGCAGATGATCGCTGCCGAGCGCGGCCAGACGGTGGACGCGGAGGGCTTCGAGCAGGCACTCGGGCAGCAGCGCCGCAGATCCCGGGCGGCGAGAAAGGCCGGGACACGGGACACGGGAGCTGCGCAACGTGGTGAGTGGGTCGAGCTAAAAAAGAAGGGCAAGCAGAAGTGGATCGGGTACGACGCGACCAAGGCCGAGACCGAACCGATCGCGTTTCGCCAGTCCGGTGATCAACTGGAACTGATCCTGGAGGAGAATCCGTTCTACGCGGAGTCAGGTGGCCAGGTCAGCGACACGGGTCTGGTGAAGGGCGATGGGTGGGAGCTGACGGTTGAGGGCGTCGAGAAGGTGGACGGCCGGAACGCCGTCGTCGGCACGTTCGGCGAAACGTTCGAGCCCACGTCTGCAATCGCTCAGGTGAACGAAACGCGGCGACGAAACATCGAGCGCAACCATACTGCTACGCACTTAGTGCACGCCGCACTCCGGAGAGTCCTCGGCACCCACGTGCATCAGGCCGGCTCGGTCGTCGCGCCCGAGCGGCTGCGGTTCGACTTCAGCCATCACGGCCCGATCAAAGACGACCAGCTCGCCGCCATCGAAGCCGAGGTCAATGCGCACGTCTGGGAGAATCTGCCGATCGAGACCCGCCAGATGGCTTACAAAGACGCAGTGGCAGCCGGCGCGATGGCGTTGTTCGGCGAGAAGTATGGCGACGTGGTACGAGTCGTGGACGTTCGTGGCGTGTCGCTCGAGCTGTGCGGCGGGACGCATGTCGGCTCGACGGGGCAGATCGCGCTGTTTCGTTTCACGCACGAGACCGGTGCCGCCGCGGGCGTGCGACGCATCGAAGCGCTCACGGGTCCCGCGGCCTATCGGTACGCCGTCGAATTGCAGAACCGGCTGTCCGAGGCGGCGGGGATGCTCAAGACACAGCCAGAGCACCTGACCCGGCGAATCGAAGCGATGTTGGAAGAGCAGAAGAAGCTTGAAAAAAGACTGGAGGAGCTCCTGCGAAAGGGAGCGTCTGCCGAGCAGGCAACGGAGCTGCAGATACCCAACGGGTTCCCCATTCGCGTGATCACCAGCGATATCCAGGATCGCAATCAGATGGCGTTGATGATGGATGGATTTCGCGCGCAACATCCCGGCACGGTCACCATCGTGTGGGCGCCGACGGCGAACTATGTGGGTGTCCCGGACGCATTGCTTCCCCGGGTGAAAGCTCCCGAGATTCAGAGCGTGATTTCGAGCTACACTGGCGGACGCGGGGGCGGGCGTCCACACTTTGCTTCGGGCAGCATTCCTGATCCCAGCAGGATTCCCTCGAATGCGACATTAGTCGAGCTGTTAAAGGACTTGGTAGGGAAGAAAAGTGACTCGCGCTGAGGTCCTGGCCTGGCTCGACACTCGGCGCCCGGTGCCGCCACAGGCGCTGCGCGAGCGACTGGGCCGCGCGGTAGACGATGGCCCCGATGCGCTCGTCGCGCATCTGGCGCGCCTCGGTCGCGAGCTGCTGGACGGAGTCGCCGCGCGGCCGGCGGGCGGCCGCGAGTTGGCACTCGATCTCCTGGCGGCCGATGCGTTCGCCACTTACGCGTTTGAAGCCCAAGCGGAGGAGGGACCGATCCATGAGACTTGATGGTCAGGGTTTGCTCGTGCTCGTAGATCCGGTCCGCACCAGCGGTGCCGAGGCGGCACGCATCGGCCGGGCGGCGAAAGCGGCCGGGGTGCGCGGCCTGTTGATCGGATCGTCGTTCGACGGCGCGGCCCAAACGCATGACGTGGCGCGGGCACTGCGGGACAACGCGCCCGGTATTCCGGTCGCGCTGTTTCCCGGTTCCGCCATGCAGCTCACCGATCAAGTCGATCTCGTGCTCTTCCTGTCGCTCGTGTCCGGCCGCAATCCGCAGTATCTGATCGAAGAGCACGTGCGCGCAGTGCCGTATTTGCAGCAGCATCCGGTACCGACGTTGTCCACCGCATACATCCTCATCGACGGCGGGCGGGTCACGAGCGTGGAATCCGTGAGCCAGACGCGTCCGCTTCCCGCCGACAAGCCCGAGCTGGCAGCCGCGCACGCGACCGCCGCGAACCTGATCGGGATGCAGGCCGTGTATCTCGACGCGGGCAGCGGGGCGGAGCGCCCCGTTTCGGCTGACATCATTCGGGCGTGTCGGGCGGCGGTGCCGCAGCGGCCGCTGTTCGTTGGCGGTGGAATTCGCACGCCAGCCCTCGCGCGCGCGGCCAGGCAGGCGGGAGCCGACTTTGTCGTCATCGGGACCGTCGTCGAGGAAGGACCGCGCGGCGGATTGGGCGGCCTCGAGGCTTTCGTCCAGGCTGTGCGGTGAGCGTACAGAAGATCCGGGAAGGCCTGGGTGGCTTGGCAGAACTCGCCGGCCGGGTCGCTGCAGAGCAGGCGGATGAGATTGCCGCCATCGCTGATCGATACGAGTCCACGCTGCGCGGCGGTGGCACCCTGTTCTTCGCGGGGAACGGCGGGAGCGCCGCGGATGCGCAGCACCTCGCCACGGAGTATGTGGTGCGCTACCAAACCAATAGGCCCGCGATGCGCGCGATCGCGCTGACGACGGACACATCGTTGCTCACGGCCTGCGCCAACGACATGGGCTTCGATGAGGTATTCGCCCGGCAGGTCGAAGCCCTGGCGGAGCCGGGCGATCTGCTCGTGCTGCACTCGACGTCCGGGGAGAGTCCCAACGTGATTCGCGCCGCCCAATCGGCCAAGGCACGCGGCGTCACCGTCATCGCCTTCCTGGGGAAGGGCGGGGGGCACCTCAAGGAGCTGGCCGACGCGGCGCTGATCATTCCCGCCAGCGACACGGCGCGTATTCAGGAGCTGCACCTCGCCATCGAACACGTGATCTGCGATCTCGTGGAGGACCGGCTCAAGGGATGATCGACCTCGCCGGGAAGCGCGCATTCGTGACGGGCGGAGGGCGGGGTATCGGGCGCGCGACGGCGTTGTTGCTGGCACGTGCCGGCGCGAAAGTCGCCGTGGGATACCGCAGCCGCAAACCCGCAGCCGACGCGCACGTCACCGCCGCCGTGCGCGGCGACCTGGGCACTGCGACCGGCGCGAAGAAGGCCATCGCCGAAGCGCTGCGCGCCCTCGGCGGCAGCCTCGATATTCTCGTGATCAATCACGGTGTCTGGCCGGCGGACGACGTGCCCGTTGCCAAGCTGACCGACGAGCAGTGGGAATCGACGCGGCGCGCCAACCTCGATGCGGTGATCTACGTTTGCCGCGCCGCGATTCCCAGCATTACGGACGGTGGAACGATCGTGCTGGTCGCGTCGACCGCGGGGCAGCGAGGCGAGGCGTTTCACACCGATTATGCCGCCACCAAGGGCGCGGTCATCTCGATTACAAAGTCACTCGCGGTCGAGCTAGCACCCGGGGTCACGGTGAACTGTGTTGCCCCCGGATGGGTCGATACGGAAATGTCCGCGAAGCCATACGGCCGGGACGGGGGAAAGGGGAAGCGTGAGATCGAGCGCGCGATTCCTCTCGGTCGCGTCGCCAGCGCCGAGGACGTGGCGGGTCCGATTCTGTTTCTGTGCTCGCGGCTCGCCAGGCACATGACGGGCGAGATTCTCAACGTGAATGGCGGCTCAGTGCTCTGCGGATGACATTCCCCGAGAAGCTCTCGATTCCGTCCGAGGTCCTGAAGATTGCCAAGCAGCTCGAAGACGCGGGCTTCGAGACGTGGTGCGTGGGCGGGGCCATCCGCGACAACCTCCTCCGTCTCGAGAATCACGACTTCGATCTCACCACCTCCGCGCCGCCCGCGGAGGTGCAGAAGCTGTTTCGGCGCACGGTACCCGTGGGTATCGAACACGGCACGGTCGCGGTGCTTGACGCCGCCAACCAGCCGCACGAGGTCACGACCTTTCGGAAGGATATCCAAACCGACGGTCGTCACGCCGTGGTGGAGTTCGGCGTGTCGCTCATGGACGACCTGGCGCGGCGCGACTTCACGATCAACGCCATCGCCTATCATCCGATTCGGCACG
>DATGVC010000259.1:0-6349 GCA_035300745.1 Gemmatimonadales bacterium
AGCCTCACGCCGAGGTGGCGGCAGAGGCCGCGCTCGACTTGCTGAGGACCGGCGCATCGGTGCCGGCGGCGGTCATCGCCGCCTACATCGCCGCTTCGCGCGGCAGCGAAATGCACGCTGAGCAACTTAGTTCGGAGCTGAAATGGATCCAGTCCGTGATCGAGGACCTGAAGCTCCAGGGTGCACCCAGCGAGCTGGTCGATCGCTATCAGTCTCGTCAAGTCGCTGTGAATGCCGCCCGTGAGCTCTTCTGGAATGCCGAGGCTCGTACCGCGATGCAGCAGAAAAAGCAGCTGGCGGTGCAGGCGGCCGAGGAGGAAGCGCGCGCGGCCGCAGAGAAAGCCCGACTCGAGGTGGAAACGCGCGAGCTCGCGGCCGAGAAGCGACGCGCTGCTGCCGCGGCGAGAAAAGCCAGAAAAGCCGGTGCGCAAGCCGGCACTCCGGTCCCTGTTCGCGCCTCCGTCCCGGTTGCAGACGCTCCGGAACTTCCGACTGTTGTTGCGGCCGCTCCGCTTGAACCTCCCGCGCCACCCTCACCACCCCCACCGGCGCAAGCCCCACCGGCGCCGCCGCGACCTTCCTTTCAGGAGTTCCTCAGCGAACACAGCATCCTGATCGTTTCCTACACGGGCGCCTTCCTCCTGTTCGTCGCCACGCTGCTGTTCGAGCTGTACACGATCATGCTCAGCGGTGAGCTGCGGTTCGCCGGAGTAGCGAGCCTGGACGCGATCTTCGCCGTCGCCGGCGTCGCGTGCCTGCGCTCGAAACGCCTCCGCCTCGTCGGCCAGACGTATGTCGCGATCTTCGCGCTGCTCGCCCCGCTGGTCTTTGTAGCCGCGTACGTGTTTCTCGACCTGCAGGCGAAGGGAATCTCGACCGACCTCGCGTTCACGGTAGCCGGCGCCGCGTGCTGCCTCCTTTACGTCGTCCTCACGCTTCGGCTGCGCCTGCACGCGTACGGAGTGCTCGCGCTTCTGGCGCTCCCAGTCGCGTGGGTCGGAGCGATCGACCTGTTCGAGCTGGGCGCATGGCGCGGGCCCGCGCTCTCTCCACTACCGCTCGTCTACACGCTGGTGCTGTACCTATCCCCGAAACTGCGCATCGCGGGCGATCGGTTCGCGCGCTTTGCGCTCCCCTTTGTCCACGCTGCGGCGGTGCTGTCGCTGGCGTTCACGCTTTACGAGCTCGCGGCGCACGGCTGGCTCGCATGGGTATTTGCGTCGACCGCCGCCGGACTGGCTCTGACCTACGTTGCATTTCGGGCGCTCGGCGGCCCTCGCCACGGCGCTGTGCTGGCGCTCTCCTGGCTTGGCTTCGCCGCAGCCGCAGCCGCGTTCGACAGCCACTTCGGTGTGTGGCGAGCGGCAGCGCTTTCCCCGCTGGTCGCGTTCTATACAGTCGTCCAGCTGCGGCCGGGATGGCTCGGCCGGCGTGGACCGCTGTTCGCGGTCGGAGCGCGCCTCTTCGTCCATGCCGCGGCAGCAGCGGTCCTCATCGGAATCGTCGGGGAGCTCGTCGACTTCAGCGACTGGATTCAGTGGGCGATCGTGGCTGCGCTGCTGGGCGTGGCCGCCGGTTACGTCCTCAACCGCTCGCTCGGCGGTCATGAGATCGAGGCGGTGGCGGGACAGCTGGCCTTCGGACTCGCGTCGATCGCCGCCGTACATGACATAAGTGTTGGCGCGTGGGGCGGTACCGCGGTGACCGCGCTGCTCGCGATTTACGCGGTGGCCGGCCGGCGTTCGTTCTCGCGCTACAGCGGTGCATTCGTCCACGCCGCCGCGCTTGCGGCGATAGCCTTCACCTTCCTGAGCAGCAGCTCGCTGCGCGCGGTCGAGTGGCCGGCGGCGGGGACATTCGCCGGGCTGACCGCGGGCTATCTCGTGCACCGGATCCTTGGCGGCAGAGAGGCTTCCGGGACGTTTGCCTTGATGGCGCTCGGCGTGGCCTGGGCGTGGGCAGAATTTGCGCTCCATCTCGGACCGTGGACAGCCATGGCCCTTGCGCCGCTTGCCGTCGTGTATTCGGTAATCGCGAGCCGGCGTCTCGCGATAATCCCGCCGACGGCGCCGTACTTCATACATGCGGTGCTGGCCGCCGGCCTCTACCTGCTGACCTTCCACATGGTGAGCCGGGGCCAGTGGATGCCTTTTGTGGTGGCAGAGACCGCTGCCGCTTACCTCGTCGCCTATCTGCTGGACGTGACGCTCAACCGCCGGCGCGAGTCAGGGTTGGTGGCGCTCGCCCTCTTCGGCATCGCGTGGACAACCGCCACCGATGCCCTGCAGCTCGGCATGTGGCGCGGTGCAGCGACCTCGCCTCTTGTCGCGCTGTATGCAGTGGTCGCGTTTCGCGGCTCGCGCCTCGGACCACTTGGGGAGCTGTTGTCCTGGAACGCTCGCTGGCTCGCCCACTTCGCCGCGGCCACAGCCCTCGTCCTCGCGTTCGGCGACATGAACACTGCCGGCAACTACATCGCGTGGACCGGGACCTTGACGCTGGCGGGTCTCACCGTCGGCTATCTCTTGTTTGCGCTCCTTGGAGTGAGTGTCGAGGGCGCGTTCTTGTGCCAGCTCGTATTCGGCGCGACGTGGACCCTGGCCTCGACAGACTTGAACCTCGGCGTGTGGCGCGGTCCATCGTTGACGCTCCTCGTCGCGCTCTATGGCGTCATCGCGTACCGCGGCACCCGTGCCGGGCGCGCCGGCGCGCTTTTTGTCAGGTACGCAGACCTGCGCGTCCACGGCGCCGCCGCGCTCGCTCTCGCGTTGACTGCTTACTCGGTCCTGACCGCCGGAACGTGGCTCGCCTGGACGGTGACGGCGACATTCGCGGGACTTGCCGGCGCCTACTTCCTCCTCTGTCTGCTCGGCGCCCCTCTGGAAACGGCGGTGATCAGCCTCGCGACCTTCGGGCTTGCCTGGACGGGTGCTGCCCACGACCTCGGCCTCGGGCAGTGGCGATCGAGCGCGATCGCTGTACTGCCGGCGCTGTACGCGGCTGCAGCTTTCTACGGGCCTCGATTTGGAGCGGCGGGAGCGAAGTTCGCGAAGCACGCGCCGCTTTTTGCGGCGGGCGGCACGGGCATGACTCTTCTCTTCCTTATGTATGAGCTCGTCCTGGCTGCGGCATGGATCCCGTGGGCGGCCACCGCCACGTTCGCCGTCCTGGCGGGCGCTTACCTGATCACATGCGTCTTGCTGGGTGGCGACTGGGAGGACACCATCCTCGCCCTCGGGGCGGTGCTGGTTGGATGGGCCGCGCTCGCCCAGGACCTGCACCTCGGCAGCTGGCGAGGATCGATGCTGGCGGCGCTGGGCCTCCTCCTGGCGCTGGTCGCTTTCCGCGCCCAGCGCCTCGGCCGCGCCGGAGCGCTTTTCGCGCGCTGGTCGGAGCCGTTCGTCCACCTCGCAGCCGGCTCGGGCGTCATCTGGGTCGCTCTCGATCCTGCGCACGTCCTGGCGAACGAGCCCATGGCGGCGGTCCTCGGCGTGACCGCCCTCGTGTACGTCGCGTACGCGTGGCTTTCGGGACGGCAGCCCGCCCTCCTCGTCACCGCTGTCGTGGTGACCGCAGCCGCAATCTTCGAGAGCCGAGCGCTGGAGCTGAGCTCGGCCTACGTCGCAACCGAGCTGACTTTGCTGGCGGCGGCCGGCGCAGCGGTCGCGCAGCTGAGCCACGACCGGATCCTCCGCAACGGCCTGCGCACCTGGATGGTTGTTCAGCTGATTGGCGTCGCCACACTGGACCCCAGCCCGCGCTGGGTGGAGGCTGCCGACCTCCTGCTCGCCACCGCGGTTGTGGTCTGGGTCGCGGCGCGGTCGAAGACGCCGGCGTGGCTGCTGTTCGCGACCGGCCTGTTTGTCGTGGACTGGTACTGGCTCGCCCAGGCGGCGCTGCTCATGCCATCTCAGCTCACCGTCGAGGCGATGGTCAGGACCTACAGCGTGCTGCCGGTGCTGCTCGGCCTCGTGGGCCTTGGCGTGCTCTCCTCTGCCGGCCGCCGCTGGACATGGCCTCTATATGTCTACGCAGGCTGGCTTGCGGTCATGGTCTTCTTCAGCGCCATAAGTTTTGGCGACTTCCAGCTGGCCGGAGAGTCTCTCCTGGCTTACTCAGTCGTCGTCTACGCCATCGGCGCTGTCGAGCGTTTCTGGCCTGCCGCGCTCGGCGCCGGATTGATGACGGCGTTTGGCCTTGGCCTGCTTCTTGGCGCGGCTGCTGCCGCTCCGCCCTGGTATCCGGTGGCCGGCTTCGGCACCGCGGCGGTCCTGTACGCGCTGCAAGTTCCCTGGGAGCGGCGGTTCCCGCGCAATTCCGATTGGATCCAGGCGCACCGCCTGACCGGTCTCGCCGGCGCAGCGGTGTCGGCGCTTTCGAGCTTTGCGTTCACAAGCTTCGTGACCGCGCATTCGTGGGGAGCACTCGCGGCGGCCGCGGGCCTCATCGGTTTCGGCGCGCTCGTCGTGATCGACGGCCGGCGATACGGCAAGCCGGAGTTCGACTATCCGGGGGCGATGGTCATGAGCCTGGCCGGGCTGTGGATCGCCTTTTACTTCGGCGCCACGAACCTCGAGTGGTACGTGATGCTTCCGGGCGCGGTCTGCGTCGCGTCAGGCGTCCGCCTGCCGTATGACGCGCGTGTCAAGCGACCCCGCATCCGTCTGATCGCGCAGATGCTGACCGGTGTGGGCATGCTGCTCATCCTGGGCACGAGCGCCGTCCTCACAGTCCTGGAGCCGCCGCACGCATGGATCTACACCTCCGCGCTGGTGGTCGAAGGGGTGGTCGCCCTCCTCGCGGGAATCTATTTCAAGAACCGGGTCCTCGTCATCGGTGGTTCCGCGGGTATCACGCTCAGCGCGCTCCGCGCGATCTTCGTCGGCATCACGCAGGGATGGCTCCCCGTCTGGGCGGTGTTCTTCGTCGTCTCCTTGCTCCTTCTGGGCCTCGGTGCTGCCCTGGCGCTCCTCCGCGACCGGCTGCCGCAAGCCCGGGTTCGGTTCGGCGACACCTGGCGCGACTGGAACTGAAGGCCAAACACCCCTTGTGGGCCTCCTCAATCGGTACGATCACGGGCGCCCCTATGCTGAACATCCTGACGTTCATCCATCCTTTAGAAGCCGACGTCTAACTTAAATAGGGTGATGGCCAGCTTCCGGACCTTTGCCTCACGCACGCCAGTGGTGCATGCGCTGAGGATCGTCGTGATCGTGCTGGTGATCGCGGCCGCCGTGGTGCTGTCGGCGATCCTCCAGGGCGACGTGCCGGATGCCCCGCGACTGTCGTTCTTGCGGCCCCTCTTCCATCGCTACAGCTACCTGGCGAGCTACGCGCTGCTGTACATCGAGGAGTCGGGGGTTCCGCTCCCCGCCCCAGGCGACGTGTTCGTGATGTACGTCGGCGCGCATGTCCCCCGGAACCTCTTTGCGTGGATTGCCGCCTGGCTTGGCCTGATCGCCGTGGTCGTGGCGGGAGCCACCAACCTCTTCTTCATCTCGAGGAGATTCGGCCGCCGCCTCGCCGAGGGACGCTTCGCCGAAGCGGTTCACCTGAGCCACGAGCGGCTCGACAAAGCAGAAAAGTGGTTTGACAAGTACGGCGTGATCGCCATCATCTTCGGCCGGCACATCCCCGGATTCCGGGTCCCGATCACAGTGGCGGCCGGAGTGTTGAAGGTGAAGTATTCGGTGTTCGCGGCGAGCGTTGCCGTGTCGACAGCGATCTGGGCGGGAATCGTCATCATCATCGGCATCAACTTCGGCCCCCGATTGGGTGCGTTTCTGCGCGTGCATCGCGAGACCTACTGGCTTTGGGCGGCTGTTGTTCTTGTGATGATCGTGCTCATCGCGTTCCGCATCCGGCGAAAATCGTCCGTGGCATCCCCACCCAAATCGGCGGAGGCATGACTCCGCGGCCGATTAGGCCGCCCAGCGCATCCCCGGCCCGCGCGCCCTTCTGATCACCACGTGCTCAGGCGGCAGGAATCGAAACTCTCGACCCGTCTTGATCACCTGCCAGCCGCCCTCATGGACGAGCCGGTGGTGGTAGTGACAGAGCAGAACTTCATTCCCGATGTGATTCATGCCGCCTCTGCCCCAGAAGACGATGTGATGCGCACTCGTCCAGTTCACCGGCCGATCGCAGCCAGGGAACCGACAGCCTTTGTCTCTTACTCTCAGCGCCCGGCGCCTCGGCGCCGAGGTCACACGCGTCGCCCGTCCGACGTCCATCACCATCGAGTCGGCCAGCAGCACGCGGGAGACAGTGGAGTCGCATGCGATGCGCTCCATCGTCTTGGATGAGATCGGCAGCCCGAACTCAAGGTCCGACGGTGGCACACCGACTT
>DATGVC010000260.1:0-15009 GCA_035300745.1 Gemmatimonadales bacterium
GTCGCGAATGACGGTGTCGAGACCGCGGGATCGTAGCGCCGCTACCCCCGCGCCAAATGCGCCCACGCCTGGCAGGACGATGCGCGCCGCGTCGCGTGCGGTTGCGGGATCCGCCGTGATGACAACGCCGGCGTTGAGGCGGCGGAATGCGCCTGCAATCGAGGCGAGGTTCGCGACGCCCGAATCCACGATCACCACGTCACTCACGGCTCGCGCCTCCGAGTGTGCCCTTCGTGGACGGGACGTCGTCGAATCCCGACCGCGCGGTCGCCTGGCGCAGCGCGAGCGCGGTCGCCTTGAACGCGGCTTCGGCCCGGTGATGGTCGTTCTCGCCCTTCAGCACGTCCACATGGAGCGTCATCCGGCTGGCGGTAGCGAGCGAGCGCAGCACATGCGCGATGTTCTCGCAGGCGAGCCCGCCAATTGTCTCGCGATGCACGCCGAGCGCCACGTCGGAAAACGGCCGGCCGGAGAGATCCACAACCGCCCGAGCCAACGCTTCGTCGAGGGGCGCGAGCGCCCATCCGAAGCGGTTCACGCCGCGTCGCTCTTCCAGGGCCCGGTCGAGCGCCTCGCCCAGCGCGAGGGCGCAGTCCTCGGCCGTGTGGTGATCGTCCACCTGCAAGTCGCCCTCGCAGGTCAGCGCCAGGTCGAAGCGCGCGTGGCGACCGAGCGAGTCAAGGAGATGGTCGAGGAAACCGATGCCCGTCTTCACGGCGGTCTTGCCGGTCCCGTCGAGATCGATCGTCACGCGAATCGACGTCTCGCGCGTCGTGCGGGTCACAGTCGCGGTGCGTCTGGTCATGGCAGCAACTCTTCGAGATCGGCCAGTTGATCGAGGACACGAGCGGCGCCGGCGTCGGCCAGTGCAGCGGCCGTCGCGGCGAGGTCATCGCCGGGCGCGACGACGCCGAGCGGCACTACGTCCGCGCCCGCGGCGGCACGCACGTCATCGGGCGTATTGCCTATCATCCACGCGCGACGCACGCCCAGGCGCGCGAGGGCGAGGCGGACCGGCGCGGGGTCGGGTTTGCGCGCTGCGTCCTCCATGCACACCACGGCGCGGAACAGGTCCGCGATCCCCATGCGCTCGAGGAACCAGCGTGCCTCGTCGCGCGGCCGTCCCGTCACGAGAGCAAAGGGCAACCGCCGGGAGAGTCGCTCGAGCAGCGGTCGCGGCGCGATCAGACGCTCGTGCTCGCGCAACCCGGGCTCGGCTGCGTCGCCGAGATAAAGAGCCTGGAAGCGGTTGGTGACGCGTGTGAGATCGACCTGCACCCCGCGCGCCGCTATGAGGCGCTGCGTCACGATCCAGTCGTTCGCGGCGTCGCCGGCGCGCAGCGTGCTCTCGATGTCTTCCATGCTGACCGTGACGCCAAATGCGGCGGCGGTGGCGATCATCGCCGCGCGTTGCGACTCACGGACGTCGGCGAGCACACCGTCCAGATCGAACACGATCGCCTGGGGAGCGAGCGCCGTATCGAGCGCGCTTGTGAGGCGCTCGAAGGCGGCAGGTTCGCCTGGCAACGTGATGCGCAACGCCGTGGCGAGACCAGGCCGGTCAGGGAACTCGCGCACCAGCACGCCGAGCGCCACGAGGGCGGCGGCGCAGAACCTCGCGCGCCTCCCGCATTCGACGAAAACGAAGTTCGCTTGCGACCGCCGAGGAGAGAGTCCCAGCGATGCCAACTGCCGCGTGAGCGCCGCCCGTTCCTCGCGCACGCGCGCCACGTGTGTCGCGAGCGCCGCCGCAGCGCGCTCGAGCTGGCGAGCCGCAAGCGCCATGGAAAGTCCCGCCACGGGATAGGGACCACCAGCAGCGCGTAACACGGCGATGATATGCGCGCTGCCGATTGCGTAGCCCACTCGGCACCCCGCGAGCCCCCACGCCTTCGAGAGGGTGCGAGTAACGACGACGTTGGGGAGGTCGAGCACGGCTGTGGTGAGATCGTCGTCTGCGTACTCCACATACGCATGGTCGAGCAAGACGAGCGCGTCCGGCGCCGCAGCAGCGAGCCGACGCACGTCCGCCAACGTCGCTACGGCGCCCGTCGGATTGTTCGGCGAAACGACCGCGACGACGGCGGTGCGAGCGTCAATGCGCTCCAGAAAAGTGGCCGTGGGAAAGGCCTCGTCCGGCCACGGCACGCGCGCAAGCGCGCCCCCCGCAAGCGCCGCGTAACGATCAAGCATTTCGAAGCTCGGTTCGGGAAGCAGCATGGTGCGACCGGGCGCGAGGAATGCCCGGCACACGCGGTCGATCGCCTCGTCCGCTCCAGCCGTGACGACCACTCGCTCGGGCGCGACGCCCCACCGCGCCGCGAGCAGAGCGGTCAATTCGGTGACGTCGGGATAGCGACGCAGCAGCTCGGGGTCGGCCTGCGCAAGCTCGGCAAGGGCGGCTGGTGACGGGAGCAGACCCTCGTTCCGGTCGAGACGCAGCATTCCGGCGCCGCCGCGCACCCGCTGATCGTACGCCGACGCGGGATCGATCCACGAACGTGGGCCCCCCCCCCCCGGGCCTGCCCCTGTCGCGGTCGTCGTTGCGGTGGTCATGGCACGATCTGCGACAGTGTGGAGACTACAACGTCAGTACCGCCGGCCGCTTTCACCGCCGGGATCACCTGCGGCAGCAGTTCGCGCGGCACGGCCGCCTTGACGGCGTAACCGCTGTCGCCGAACAAGCGAGCGACCGTCGCCTGCCGCATGGACGGCAACACGGCCACCACCGCGTCGAGACACGCCGCCGAGGCGTTCACCTCCAACATGACGCGGCGCCGCGCCTCGAGCACGGAGTTGATCAGCAACACGAGATCGTCGATGAAGCGCCGCCGCACGGGCTCATCCAGCGCCGCGCGGTGCGCGTACAGACGCGTCGACGAGCGCATCAACACATCCACGATCGCGAGGCCGTTCGCCTCCAGCGTCGCACCCGTCGCGGTGTTGTCGACGATCACGTCGGCATCCTCGGGCGGGAACACTTCGGTCGCACCGTAGGACCGGACAAACTCGGCGCAGAGACCGTTCGCGCCGATCCAGCGGCGCGTGAGCCGCTCGTACTCCGACGCGACGATCAGCCGTCGTTTGGGTAGTTGACCGCCGTCAAGCAGCGCGACCGGAGCGGCTGCGACGAGCTGCACCGGATCGAGTCCAGTGTCGAGCAACTCGACGACGTCGGCCCCCCCGGCCCCCCCGGCCACCGCCTCGAGCTCCGCCACCCAGTCCGCGCCGGCAAAGCCGACGTCGCGGCTGCCAAGAGCCAGCATCTCCACGATGTTCTGGGGTTTCAGCATCTTCGCCTCGGCGCCCGGCAGCGACACATCGGGACGATAGCCGCGGGCGCTGGGACGCACGCGAATTCCCGCGTCGGCGAGGAGGGTCAGCACGCCCTGCTCCATCCGGCCTTTGGGAAGACCGAGACGGAAGGGGACGGCGCGTGGGACGAATGTGGACATCGATCGGCTCCATGTTGGCCGAGCCGGAGTCCCCCAGGTCACGCGCCGCCGCCCAAAAAAAGCACGACGCCGGCCCTGGGGGGGCCGGCGTCGGTGATGATTCAAGACTCTACACGCCTCCGGCTATCCCCCGTCGACCGAGTGACCGTGGTGATGCCGGTGCGAAGACGTACGCTGCATGAAGGGGGATATAGCGGGGTGGCCAAAACCTGTCAATCCTGGCCACATTGCCGGCCATGCGCGTGGCCATCGTTCCCCGCACTCGCTGGGGGCGGATCCGCATGATCGCGATCGCCAGCATTTTGGCTGTGCTGTTCCTGGTTATCTGGCTCTTCACGGTGTGGACGCCCGGGCCGGCGTTCCGCGGCCCCCTCCCGCCCCTCACGCCAAATCAGGAGACGATGCGCACGGCGCTACAGCGCCACGTGAGGGTCCTCGCGTACGACATCGGCGTGCGCAGCGACGAGAATTATTCCAACGTCCTGCGTGCGTCCGCGTACATCGAACGCCGCCTGCAGGATCTCGGGTACAGTGTGGTCTCGCAGGAGTTCTCAGCCCGCAATCGCAGCTACCGCAATATCGAAGCGACGCTTCCCGGCGTGCCCGGTCAAGCGCACGAAGTCGTCGTGCTGGGCGCACACTACGACACCGCCGAGGACGCACCGGGCGCGGACGACAATGCGAGCGGCGTCGCGGGCGTGCTCGAGCTCGCGCGGGTCTTCGCGCGTGAGCCGCAGTCACGTACTGTGCGGTTTGTCTTCTTTCCCAACGAAGAGCCGCCGTCGTTTCCAACGGCCAACATGGGCAGCCGCCACTACGCGACGGCGGCGCGGGCGCGCAACGATCAGATTGTGGCGATGCTGTCGATCGAATCGATCGGCTACTACGACACGGGAAAAGGCAGCCAGCGCTACCCCTTCCCGCTCAACCTCGCGTATCCGAATGTGGGCGACTTCATCGGGTTCGTCTCGAATCTCAAGTCGCGCTCACTGCTGCATCGCGCGATCGCCGCGTTTCGCGCGCACGCCACGCTGCCGACGCAGGGCGCGGCCGCGCCGTCATGGGTCCCGGGCGTCTCGTGGTCGGACCATTCGTCGTTTTGGAGGGAGGGATACCCCGCGATCATGATCACCGACACCGCGCCGTACCGGTATCCCTTCTACCACACTCCGCAGGACACGCCCGACAAGCTCGACTACGACCGGATGGCGCGCGTGGTCCACGGACTGACCCACGTTGTTCGCGCGCTCGCGAACTGAGGGGGTGGGGACCTAACGATCGATGCGCGCGAAGGCGCGCACCGGAAAACTCCCCATTCCCTTTACCCGCGGCGGCACGGCAAAGAAGCGGAAGCCAATGTCGGGAAGCGCCGCCAGGTTCGTCAGGTGCTCAACGATCGCGACGCCGGCACCGAGCAGGACCGTGTGAGCGGGACGGCTGCCGTCCTTGTCGTCATCGATGTTGAGCGAGTCGATCCCCACGAGCGTCGCGCCCGCCTTCGCGAGATACTCGACCGCGTCTTTCGTCAAGAAAGGATGTTGCCCACCGGAGTACGTGTCGGTGCGCCAGTGCGCGTCCCACCCCGTGTGCACCAAGACAGCCTTCCCTTTCACGTCATGACCCTTGACGCGAGAGGCGTCGATCGCGCGTGCAGGCCCCCTCACGCGTACGACGACGCCGAGCAAATCGGCGACGGCTTCGAGAGCATAGCCCGCGACGTCGCGGCCGTCTTCGTAGCGATGGAACGGGGCATCGATGTACGTGCCGGTGTTGGCGAGGAGCTCGATCTTGCCGATCTGGAAGGTCGTGCCCGGCGCGTAGCGAGCGGTCGAGGCCTCCCGCGAAAGCCAATCGCTGACCGTGGGCGAGGGCAGGCCGCGGTACGTCACCATCCCGTGCTCGATCTCGTGACTCAGGTCGACTAGGCGCTCAGCCATTGAACACGCGAGCGAGCGCCTTCAGCAGTTGGCCATCAGCCGATGCGCCGTCCGGCGCTTCGGACAGCACCGTTGCCAGGCGACGGCGCAACAGCGGGTCGCGGGTGGCCTGCGCGGCAAACTGAACGCTCAGCGGAATGAACCACGGGGCCTGCCGTGCACCCGAGCCGGCACGGGCGACAGCGGCATACTGCTCAAAGAGGGCCAGGAGGAAGGCACCCTTGGAGGGGAAGTGCCGATAGATCGCGCCCTTCGTGAATCCGGCGGCGAGCGCGACCTCGTCCAGTGTGCCGATCTCAAAACCACGCTCGGCGAACAGCTCCAGCCCAGCGGCAACGAGGAGGGCCCGGGTTTCGGCTTTGCGACGCTGGTGAATGATTCCCACGGGTATCTAGGATACCTGCACGGACCTTAAGCGCAAGACGTTGACGGGCCGAACGGGCTGTGATTGATACCAATGGGTATCGAAGATACCAACTGGTCCCTTGACTGAGGTAAGCGCCCGTCTAGGTTTGCGATTCGCCGTCTGTCGCGCTTCTCAGATAGCACTCAGGAGAAGGAATGACGTACATCATTGCCGAGCCCTGCATCAACGTCAAAGACCGATCCTGCGTGGATGTCTGTCCGGTGGACTGCATCTACGAAGGGCCCGACATGCTCTACATCCATCCCGACGAGTGCATCGACTGTGGCGCGTGTGAGCCTGAGTGTCCCGTGACGGCGATCTTCCCCGAAGAGGACGTGCCGCCCCAATGGAAAGACTATATCGCAAAGAATCGCGACGTCTTTCAAGGCGAAAACCCGCCCGGCAAGCCGCAACGAAAAGGCTCGTAACTAGAGCTGCCCGAGAAAGGCGTTGAGGGCGGCGTTCACCGCCGCCGGTCGTTCCAGGGGCGACAGATGGCCTGATTCGGGGATGAGCACGTACTGCGCGCCCCGAATCGCACTGGCCATCTCTTCCATGCCAGCCGCCGGCGCAATCTGATCGTCATCGCCAGCGACCACTAGCACTGGAACTCGAATCCGGGCGAGCAGCGGCGTCGAATCGGGACGATCGCGCAATGCGCGAAGCGCCCCAACGAGGCCCGATACCGGCTGGCGCAGGATCATCTCCGTCACCTCACGCACGACCGCCGGCTGACGCTCGAGCGTGGCGCGCGCAAGCACCTTGGGCAACAGCTCATCGGCGACCGCTTGCGCACCACTATGCTGTGCCGTTGCCGCCAAGGCATCTCGACCGCGTTTGGATTCCGGCGTATCTGCTGCCGCCTTCGTGTTCAAGAGAACCGCCGCGCGTATGCGCTCGGGAAACCGACGCAATAATTCAAACACGATATAGCCGCCCATCGACAGCCCACAGACGACAGCCGGGCCGACCTGCAGGCCATCGAGACGCGCGATTAGATCGTCGGCATACGAACCCATCGAGAATTCATCGGCTGACTTCGACCCGCGGGACGTACCGGCCCCCGGCAAGTCGGGCGCGATGCATCGCCACCGCGTCAACGCGGCGAGCTGATGTCGCCACATCAGATGGTCGAAGGGGAATCCGTGAATAAAGAGAACGGCGGTCATGGCCAGGCGAATGTATGCCAGAATACCACTCGTTGAACGCTCACGTCGGCACGTTGTAAAGAGCTGAAAGCCTTGGCGCCATATGTCGGGTCGAGACGCAGCCCATGCTCGGCCGCCAGCGCTGTCGCGCGCTCGCCCTCCGGCGTCGGATGGCCATAACCCTTCCCCATCGCATCCACGACGCGAATCGCGACACGCGGAACAGCGAACTCGATCCCAGCCCGACGTATCATCGCCGCTGCGTTGCGCGCGAGTCGCAACGTGCGCCACCGATTGGCGACGATCGCCGGCGCGACACGCACCGCGACGACTTCCGTCGACCAGCCGAGCCAGGCGACGCCGAGGGCGATGCCGGCCGCTGTGCCACCGGTACCCAACGGGACGACGATCGTGTCGGGCGGCGCGTCGAGCTGCGAGCCAAGCTCGAGCGCCGCGAGCAAGTGTCCGATCACCGCCCGTGGATCGGCGCCGCCACCAGGGATCCAGTGTGGCTTGCCTGGTCCAAGGTGATGTGCCGCTCGCCACGCGCGAAGCACCGCCCACGGCAGTGTGATGATGCCCGACGCACGCACCACGACGTCGGTGGCGGTCGTCGTCGCCGCCAAGATGCTGCGGCTCGCATCCGTCTCGGGTTGCGGAAAGAGCGCGACGGCGGTGCGCAGGCCTTGCGTCCGGGCGTGCCGCGCGGTCGCGAGACAGTGGCTCGATCCTGCGGCGCCGACGGTCACAAACACCGATCGCGGGGCGGCGCCGGCGAACAGGAATTCGAGACCGCGCACCTTGTTGCCGCCGCTCTTGTCTTCACGTTTGAGCCAGAGCGCCTGCAGTCCCAGCGTGCGCGCGAGCGCCGTCTGCTCCTCCAGCGGCGTCGGCCACTGGCCGAGACTGCACGGGGCGAAAGCGGTGCGTATCTTTGTGGCCAACACTGCGGAGCGATCCATGCAAGTGACCACCGATTACATACGTCATGCGGCGCGAGCCGCCCGCAAATGCGCGGGCGATCCGCTGGGGGGAGCCCCTCAGGCTCCCGATCCGGAATTCTACAGGACGTTGGCCAAGGCGCTGGAACAAATCGCCGCCGGGATGGAGGCGCTAGGGAAGCAGGAGTGAAATACGTCGACACGCCGCGGGACCTGGCGGCGTTCATCGCTTCGGTGCGGCGGGAGTCGCGGGTCGGCGTCGATACGGAAGCGGCGAGCTTCCACCGTTTCAAGGATCGCATTTACCTGCTGCAGATCTCGAGCCCGACTCAGACCGCGCTCATCGATCCCGTCGCCATCGCCGCGACTGACCTTACCCCCGTCGGCGCCCTGCTGGCGGACCCACAGCTCGAGAAGGTGTTCCACGACGCCGACTACGATCTCCGCGTGCTCGACCGCGACTACGGTTTTCACGCCGTTCGCCTGTTCGACACCCGCGTCGCGGCACAGCTCGCCGGCGAGCCCGCCATCGGACTGGCCGCGCTGCTCGAGAAGTACGTAGGCGTGAAGCTCGACAAGGAGCACCAAAAGGCGGACTGGTCCCTCAGGCCGCTGACGCCACCGATGCTCGCCTATGCCGCCGCCGACACCCACTACCTGCTTCCGCTGCGCGATGCGCTGGAGCAGCGCCTTCAATCGTTGGGGCGCCTAGCCTGGGCGAGGGACGAGTTCAAGCAGCTCGAGTCCCTCCGCTGGACGGGACCCGCCGGGAGCGGGGAAGAAGACACTTACTTGAGGCTAAAAGGCGCGAAAGGACTGGGCCCCCGCAGTCTGGCGGCGTTACGACTGTTACATCGCTGGCGGGATACTGTCGCTGAAGGAGACGACAAGGCACCGTTCCGAATCATCGGCAACGACTCGCTTGTCGCGGTGAGTCGCGCTCTTCCCGCGACTCGGGCCGACCTCTCTCACATCCGCGAGCTGCCCAGCTCTCTGGCGCGACGTCACGGCGACGCGCTGCTCGACGCCGTGGGGCGCGCGAAGTCCCTCAGCGACAGTGAGCTGCCTCGACTCGAGCGACGCCCGCGCCCGCAAAAAGATCCGGGGTTTGACGCACGTCTCGAGCGAGTCAAAGCCGTTCGCAACCGTGTGGCGGCGGAGTTGGGACTGGAAGCGGGCGTGCTGTGCGGCAGGACGACGTTGGAGGCGGTGGTACGGGCTCGGCCGGCGAATCGCGCGGCGCTCGAGCAGATCAGTGAACTGCGACACTGGCAGATCGACGTGTTGGGCGACGCCCTGCTCGAAGCGGTGCGCTAGAATCCCATCATGGCGCGGATCTTCGGGTCGATCCGCTCCGGGGTCCAATACGGCTCCCACACGATATCGATATCGACGTCCTTCACGCCCGCGATGGCGCGGACGACCTTGTAGATGTCGTTCGTGATCATCGGCCCAGCCGGACATCCCGGCGACGTCAATGTCATGCTGATGCGCACCAGACCCTCCTCGACTTCGACATCGTAGACGAGGCCGAGGTCGACGATGTTCATGTCGAGCTCGGGATCCTTCACCTGGCGTAACGCCTGGCGGACCGTTTCAGCACTGAGCACTGCAGTCGTCACAGACCGTATCTCCTCCTGCCGAACCTAGCGACCTGGAATACCGCGCACCAGACACTTCCGCCGCACCGCGATCCAGGCGTAGGCCCGACGGGCCAGTGGCAGCACCCCGGGAATCCGGAACAGGGGCGCGAGCCAGCGTTTGCCGGGAAACAGCCTGAGGAGCTCGGGGATGGCCTCCGCGCCCGGATACACCCGGCCGTCCGGGGAAACGAGATGCATCGCGGCCGCGAGCGCCGGAAGCGCGATCCCGAACCGCGCCACGGCAACTGAGTCCTGGAACGGTACAAAGCGGAGCACATGTTCCCGGTCCCAGCGGCGCAACAGTTCCACTGCCTTGCGGCAGACGCCGCATTCACCGTCGTAAATCAGCGTCGGGTTTCGGGATTCAGTGCGCGCGGGGGAGGGCATCAGTGGCACGCGCCGCGGCGTCGGCCACGCGCCCGCGAACTTCCTTCAGTTTGGTAAACGAGCCGCGAACTCTGGGGTCGTAGGCGCGATTGGTGAGCAAGAGAACAAACACATCGCGGTCGGGATCGATCCACAGCGACGTCCCCGTCCAGCCGGTGTGTCCATAACTGTGCGGGCCGAAGAGCCTGCCGGCACTCGAAGTCTCCTCGCCGGTCGGTAGCGCCTCCCATCCCAGCGTGCGGGCGCTGGCGCCGCGGCGTGCCGGCACCGCGATCTGGGTGAACTGGTGGACTGTTTCCTGCTTGAGCATCCGTGGACGCCGCGGCAACACGCCCTCATTCAACATGAATTGCGCGTAGCGCGCGAGCGCGGTGGCCGTAGTGAAGAGGCCGGCGTGGCCGGCTACACCCCCAAGTTTGGCAGCACTGGGGTCGTTAACGATGCCAGCGACGGGATGTCCGTGCCACAATCCCGTAGGCGCAATGCGGTGCTCGAGTCGTCGGGGCGGGCGGAAGATCATCTCCTGGTCGAGTCCGAGGCGGGCGTACACCTCGCGCGTCACGAACGCATCGAGCGGCGTGCCCGTCACGCGCCGGACGATCTCGCCCAGTAGAATCGCGTTGAGATCGGAGTACACCATGCGCGTGCCTGGCGGCACGAGCGGAGTCGTGGCGAGCACCATGCGCAGCGCCGCCGCACTGTCGGCCGCTTCGCGCAACGGCAGCGTGCCGCGCAAACCGGACGTATGCGTCAACAGATGTCGAACCGTGATCGCGGCCGTGCCGAGGCCATTGAACTCGGGCACGTAGCGAACGACGGGTGTGTCCAGTCCGACCTGCCCGCGCTCGACGAGGAGCATCAGCGCCGGCGTGGTGGCGACGACTTTGGTGAGTGAGGCGAGATCCCAGAAGGTGCTGTCGACACTCACCGCCGCGCTCGCGGCCGCCCAGGTGAGCCGACCATAGCCTTTCGCGACGAGGATCGTGTCGTGTCGACCGACGACGAGGGCCGCGCCCGGATACACGCCCTCTCGAATCCCCCCCAGCACGGCGCTATCGAACGCGGATGTGGTGAGAGGGCCCTGCACCAACAGCAAGACGAGCGCTACGACCAAATGCCTGGAATCCGCCGGCTGCAGGAGGGACAGCGCCCGTCCGCTCCGACGCGCTGCCGCTTGATGACGTAACCGTAGCGCTCGATCAGCAAGTCCCCGCAATCGGGGCAATAGGTGTGCTCCCAGCGGCCGACTCGCCCCGGCAGATTCCCCGCGTACACGAACCGCAGCCCCGCGCGCGCACCGATTTCACAGGCGCGCAGCAACGTCGTGGCGGGCGTGTTCTCGGGGTCCGTCATCTTGTAATCCTTGTGGAACGCGGTGACGTGCCACGGGATTTCGGGCGATACTGACGCGATCAGCTCGGCGGCGCGGGTCAGCTGGCCCTCGTCGTCGTTGAACCCGGGCACGATCAATGTCACGATCTCGAGCCAGAAGCCGCGCTCGTGCACCAGGCGGATCGCGTCGACGACGTGCTGGAGCACGCCGCCCAGCTCGCGATACCGCTTATCGTCCATCGCCTTGAGATCGATCTTGTAGCAATCGGTCCAGGGCCGGATGTAGTCGAGCACTTCGGGCGTGGCGTTGCCGTTCGAGATGAACGCGGTTTTCAGACCGGCGGGTCGAGCGGCCTTGAACACATCGACGGCCCATTCGGCGGTGATCAGCGGTTCGTTGTACGACGAGCCCACCATGCGCGCCCCTTGCCGTTGGGCCAGCGCGACGAGGGCGTCGGGCGTCACGTCGCTGGGCATCACGCCCGCCGCATCATCCCGCAGCGCCTGCGACGTCAGCCAGTTCTGGCAATAGCCGCAATGGAAATCGCAGCCGAGCATCCCGAACGTCAGCGTGTCGCTGCCGGGGAGGCAGTGGAAGAACGGCTTCTTTTCGGTTGGATCGCACTGGAGCGCGGCGACGTAGCCCGCCGGGGTGAACAGTGTCCCTTCCTTATTGAATCGGACCTTGCAGATGCCGCGCCGCCCGGGCTTCACGAGGCAGCGGTGGCCACAGGCAAAACAGCGTACCGCGCCGCCGTCCACCTTCTCGATCAGCTCGGCCTCCCGGACACGCGTATCGAGGGTCTGCGCCAGCGATTGAGGAGGTGCGACGTGCGTCAGGAACGAGGTGATGCTGCGAGGGCTCAGCGCAAACTCCCCGGCGTCAGCTGGTAAAGAAGCTGCACCGTCCGCACGTCACGGTCCGACAGATCCCGGACCTTCGCGGTCGGGAACATGATGTCGGTCGAGTCTTTCGAGTGATCGAGCCCCAGCAGATGGCCCACCTCATGCGTCGCGACGACGCGGATGTCATCCGGGTCCATGGGCCGCCCCTTGGGATCGAAGGTGGCGAGCGTAATCGTCGCGCTTTGAATGTTGCCGTTCTCGTCCCAGGTGACGTCGGTCTGTCCGGTGCGCTCGATCTCGAACTGAATGCGCCACTTCAGCGTGACTTCCGCGTTCGTCGAGTCGGCATCGAACTCGAACCGGACCGGGACTCCGGCGTGGGTCCACAGGCCGAAGGCCGCCCGGACGGCATCGAGAAATGCCGGTTGGAAGTTCGCGGCATGCGTGGGCGCGAACCGCACGCGAATCGGCGAGGTCGTGCGATTCTCCCAGCGCCGCAGCATGGAGTCTCCGCTCGCGTCGAGCATCTCGCCCAGATACGTGCTCGAGGCACTCGACCGAATGCGACGCCGTGTCTCCGAGCGTGCCAGCAGCTCGATGTACGACGGTTCCCGGCCCCCTGGGCCGGCGGGGACCGCGGTGCCCTGCGAGGTTGTCGTTTGCGGCGTTGTCGGCTGCGGGACCTGGGACGGGGGCGCCGGATGTGGCTCGGCGATTCTGACCGGGCCATCGGAATCCGCCGTATCGACGCGGCGGGACTTGGGCCGGAACGCGTCCCAGAAAATGAACAAGACGATGAGTACCGCAGCAGCGGCGATCAATCCGGTGAGCCGGCGTTCCATGCGCGCAATATGCGAAGATCGGAGGCCGCGCCGCTAGCTTTGCACTTCGCACGTCCCTATGATTGTGGCCCGCATGTGCTTGGATCGTAGGTGATCGCGTTACCCGCGAGGCAGATCGTCCGCTGGCGCGGCTGGGTCATCGGCGCGTGGGCGGTTCTCGCGCTGCTGTTTGTCCCTAAAGCGACCCACGTGCAGCGCGTCCTGGCCGTGCGCGGCATGAACGTCGAGCAAACGGAATCGGCTCGCGCGTCCCAGCTCATCCGCGAATCGTTCCCCAATCCGATCGCGGAATACGTGGCGATCGTGGTGCACGGCCCCGTGCGCTACACCAACCCGCGATTTGCGGCCGTCGTCGATTCGGTCTCGGCCGCGCTCGCCCGCCAGCCGTACATCAGTCAGGTCATCTCGGTCCGCACCATCGGCGAATCGACGTTCGTCAGCCCCGATCGCCACACCACGTTTCTCATCGCGGCCCTGACACCCGCCAGCACCAGGGACGTGAGCCGGACGGTCGTGCCCGAGCTGCGCGAAACCGTGCGCAGCACGCTGGCGCGCCTGCCGCACTCGGACGGGTTCGACATCAAGGTTACGGGGAATCCGGCGCTCGATTACGACGTCCGCACGATCAGCGGCGAGGACACCCGGCGCGGTGAAGAGCGCGCGCTGCCGCTGACCCTCGCCGTGCTGGTGCTCGCCTTCGGCGCGCTCGTCGCGGCGACGCTCCCCATCATCGTCGGAGTGCTCGCGATTACGATCGCGCTCGGCATCGTCGCCGTCGCCGCGCAGTTCCAGACGATGTCCGTCTTCGTGCTCAACATCACGACCATGGTGGGCCTGGGCGTCGGGATCGACTACTCGTTGCTGATCGTCACACGCTTCCGGGAGGAACTGAACCGCGGCCTGTCACCGGCGGACGCCGCGGTACGCACGATTCAGACGGCGGGCTCGGCCGTGGTGACGTCGGGGCTGACCGTCGTCGTTGGATTCGCGGCGCTGATCCTGACGCCGCTCACCGAGACACGTTCGGTCGGCGTGGGCGGGTTGATCGTCGTCGCGGTGGCTGTGCTGCTCGCGACGACGTTTTTGCCCGCGGCGCTTGCGATCCTGGGCCGCGACATCGACCGCCCCAAATGGCTCGCGCGGATGCTCGCCTGGATTCACACGCCACAAGGCTGGGAGCGCTGGGCACGCTCGCTCGGCCACCATCCCTGGCGCGCGATTCTCGGCGGCGGGCTCGTGGCGGCACTCCTGACGTTTCCACTCACCCAAATCAAGATCGGCCTGCCGGCGCGCAACTGGTTTCCGCCGGACGCCGAATCAGGTCAGGGGCTCGCCGCGCTCCGTGAGATGGGCGCGAGCGGGGTGATCCAGCCGCTCCGGGTGGTGGTGCGGCTGCCCCCCGGCGAGTCTGCGTTATCGGGTCGCCGGCTGCCGGGACTCAAAGCCTTGAGCGACTCGATCGCAAAAGACCCACGCGTGCGCGACGTGCGCGGTGTGGCGACGCTCCGGCCGGGCATGTCCACACTGCAGCTGGCACTGTTCTATGGCGACCCGGAAGCGGTGCGCGAGCGCTATCCCGAGTTTTTCAACGCCTACTTGAGTGCCGACCGTCGCACGACGCTGATGGACGTGATCGCCGGGGACTCGGTGTCGTTGACCGGCATGATGGATTTGGCGCGCCACGTGCGCGCCACGATCGCCCGCAGCACACGCCTGCGCGGTGCAGAGGTGATGGTCGGAGGCTTTGCGGCATCCAGCCTCGATCTGCAGGAGAATTTACTCGGCCGGTTTCCCGGCATCGTCGCCATGATTCTTGGCGTCACCGCGATCATGTTGTTGGTCGCCTTCCGTTCGGTGCTCGTGCCGTTGAAAGCGGTGGTGCTCAACTGCGTTTCGGTGAGCGCCGCCTTCGGGATTACCGTCCTCGTCTTCCAGCATGGCTATGGTTCCAGCCTCTTTGGTCTCGAGGGTCCGACGGAAGCGATCTTTGTTGTCGTGCCGGTCCTCGTATTCGCGACGGTCTTCGGGCTATCGATGGATTATGAAGTGTTCTTGCTGACGCGCGTGAAGGA
>DATGVC010000261.1:0-3284 GCA_035300745.1 Gemmatimonadales bacterium
CCAGAAGAGAAATCAGCGCCGTGAAACCCAGCATCCGCGCATCGAGCGCGATCTCACTGACTCGCGGCAACCCGGCCGGGGCCGTCGCTCGCACTACGCCAGTCGCCCACCACGCCAACAGCAAACCAAGCCCAGCTCCCGCGAGCACCACGAGGATGGCTTCGGTCAACAGCAGGCGTGCGACGCGTCCTCGTCCGGCGCCCAGCGCGGCACGGATCGCGAGCTCCCGAGATCGCCGCGCTGCCCGCACGAGTGTCATGTTCGCGACGTTGGCGCACGCAAGAAGCAAAACGGCAGCGACCGCCGCCGCGAGCAAAACCAACACGGGCCGCACCGCACCGAACCGCAGCTCCTCCTCGAATAGTGACACGAACTCGACTCGGGTCCAACCACGATTGTCGGCGGGATAGGCGGTCGCGAGCCGAGACTGGATGGCGGCCATCGCGGCCTGCGCCTGCTTGATCGATACAGCGGGTTTGAGCTTTGCGACGATTCGGCTGTCAGCATGAAATCCGCGCTGTGCAAGGATTCGGTCCGCGGGAAGGATTGTGCTGAGCGGCAGGTACACTCCGGCCCAACTGGGGAACTGGAACCAGTCGGGAAGGACGCCAACAACGGTGTAGGTCGCCTCATTCAGCCGGATTGTGGATCCTATGGCACTCCGGTCACCGCCGAACGCTTCACGCCACAATGCATGCGTGAGGACGGCCACTGGTGCGCCGCCGGGTCGCTGCTCATCGGGCGAGAATAGGCGGCCGATCAGTGGCTGGCCTCGCAGTACTTCGAAGAACTCGTCAGACACAAACGCGGCGCCCACCCGACGAGCGCCGTCATGTCCCGGCATGAGGGCGGACGATCCCCGGATGTACGCCAAAGCTTCAAAGACGTCGCTCTGGGCGCGCCAATCGCGGAACGCCGGGTAGGACCCCAGCCGGTAGTCCCCCCGCTCGTTCTGCTCCCAGACACCGAACAACCGGTCGGACGCTTCGTACTGCAGAGGACGCAGCACGACGCCGTTCAGGATGGTGAAAACGACCGTGGTAGCGCCGATGCCCAACCCGAGAGTCAGTACCGCAACGAACGTGAAGAGCGGCGCCCGCTGCAGCGTCCGCAGCGCATAACGGAGGTCCTGGAGGACGGAGTCCATCATTCGCTCCGCAGCGCGACCATCGGATCGACGCGTGCCGCGCGGCGGGCAGGGAGGTAGGTAGCCGCCAGCGCCACGACCGCGAGCAGCGCTGTGACGGCGACGAAGGTGAGCGGATCGGTTGGTCGCACGCCGTACAGCTGGCCGGCCAGGAAACGCGTCAACGCCAGCGCGCCCGCCAACCCGAGGACCACACCGATCCCGACCAGCCGCAGCCCGTGGCCCAACACCATGCGCAGCACATCGTGAGAGCGCGCGCCGAGGGCCATGCGCACGCCGATCTCGTGCGTCCGCTGCGTCACGAGATACGCGATCACGCCGTACAGTCCGACAGACGCGAGGACGATCGCGAGTCCCGCAAAGGCGGTGAGCAGCGCCATGATGAATCGTTGGAATGCGAGCGAGCCCACCAAGACTTCTTCCATTGCCCGCACCCGTCCAACAGGCACGAACGGGTCCGTTTCGCGGATCACCCGGCCGAGCGATGCCTGGACGGCGGCGGGATCGCCTTTGGTGCGGACGACGACGTGCGTTGCGAACCAACTGCCGAAAAGCCGCGTGAGCGCGGCGGGCGTTTGCGCGCATGGAATGAAGACGGTCGCCGGCGGGGGGAGGCCAACGAATGAGCGGACATCGCGCACAATACCGACGACTTGGCGCGGCTGACCCTCGACGGACACGGTCCGGCCGAGGGGCACCGGATCGGCCAGAACCCGGCGTGCAAACGACTCGTTCACGATAACGACCGGAGGAGCACCGGCCGCGTCAGCAGCGGTGAAGTCGCGCCCGTCGATCAGCGGCGTTCCGAGTGTTCGGAAGAACCCCGGCGTGATGCTGCGGTAATCGATCGACCAGCGATTCTCCCCAGACACCGTGACTGTGGCGTTGCCTCCCTGTTGCAGCGGCAAGCCCGCCTCGACCACCGCAGCGGATGTGACACCGGGAAGCGCTTCGAGCCGCGCGGTCAGGTCGCGATAGAACCCTGCGATCGCCGGCGTGGAGTCGTAGCGTGTGCCCGTGAGCCAGATCTCCGCGGCCACGAGGCGCTGGGGATCGAAGCCGGGATCGGTCCCGATCAGGCGTGCGAAGGTCTGAATCAGAAGTCCGGCACCCACGAGCAGAACCAGTGACAGCGCGATCTCTCCCACCACCAGCGCTCGGCGCAGACGACCCTGTCGCGCCGAGCCCGTGACTCGCGCCGCCGCGTGCTTCAGCGCCTCGTGGGGTCCGCCCCGCGCGGCTTGCCACGCCGGAATGGCTCCGAACACGATGCCGGTCACGAGGGACAGTCCGAATGTGAACGCCAGCACCCAGCGGTCCAGGCGGATATCCGCCACGCTCGGCAGCGCATTCGGCGCGAGCGACACGAGCGCACTCAGTCCCCAACTCGCCACAATGAGACCGACGGCGCCGCCAATCAAACTGAGGAGCATGCTCTCAGTGAGCAGCTGGCGAAGCAGACGGCCGCGGCTCGCCCCGATCGCCGCGCGCACCGCCAGCTCATGTTCGCGCGCCGCGGCCCGGCCGAGTGTCAGACTCGCGACGTTGGCGCACGCGATGAGCAACACGAACGCGATCGCGCCCAGCAGCACGGCGACGGGTGTGCGAAGTTCACTCGTGATTTGAGCACGGTACGGATCGAGCGCGAGCGTGATCTCCGGCGAGACGTTGCGACTGAACTCGTTGCGGAAGGGCGCCGTGAGCAACGCCATGGTGGCGCTAGCCTGAGCGATGCTCAGCCCCGGACGAAGCCGTCCTATCAGCGTCACGTTCGATCCGCCCCCGATCGTCCGCCCCACCTGGGCGAGCGTGGACCACGCTTCCGCTCCGTTGGGTGCGCGGAAGTCTGCTGGCATCACGCCTGCCACGGTCGTTGGCGTCCCGTCGAGCAGGATCGTCCGACCGATCACGCCCGAATCGCCGCCGAACCGCCGCTGCCACAAGCCGTAACTCAGGATCACCGCGCTCGGGCCGGTCGGCTGATCCTCTTCGGCGAAGAACGTGCGGCCGAGCGCCGGTACGACTCCAAGGACGCGGAAATAGTCCTTTGAAACGCGCAGGCCGGAGACTCGGTCCGTCTGTGTGCCGTTGGAAAAGTTGAAGCCGACTGCCGCCGACCCCGCGAGCGATTCGAATA
>DATGVC010000262.1:0-15402 GCA_035300745.1 Gemmatimonadales bacterium
GTTGACGCAGTGGACGCGCTACATGACGGTCGTGCTGTGCTTTTTCCAGGCGTATGGATTCGCGATCTTCACGGAGTCGCTGCCCAACGCGGTCGCCCATCCGGGGTTCGCCTTCCGCATGACGACGGTCCTCACGCTGACGACCGGCGGCGTCTTCGTGATGTGGCTGGGCGAGCAGATCACCGAGCGGGGCATCGGGAACGGCATGAGCCTGCTCATCTTCTTCTCGATCATCGAGCGGATTCTGCCGGAGACGGTCAACACGTTCGAAGCGCTGAAGACCGGCACGCTCAGCTTCCCGGTGCTGCTCATCGTGTTGATCATGATGCTGCTGGTCGTCGCGGGCACCGTCGCCATCACCGTGGCGGCGCGGCGCATCCCGGTGCAGATCCCGCGCAAGGTGATGGGCCGCGGCCGGATTCGCGAAGGCCAGAAGACGTTCATCCCACTGCGCATCAACAGCGCCGGCGTGATGCCCATTATCTTCGCGCAGTCGCTGATCATCGTCCCCGGAACGGTGGCGACCTTCAGCGGCATCCCCTGGCTCAAGAGCTTCGCCGAGTACTTCAACACGACGTCGGTGTGGTACATCGTCTCGAGCGCCGTGCTGATCGTGTTCTTCGCGTACTTCTACACGTCCATCATCTTCAACCCGGTGGATCTGGCGGAGAACCTCAAGAAGCAGGGCGCGTTCATCCCCGGTGTGAAGCCGGGCGCGGCGACCGCCGATTACATCGATGAAGTGTTGACCCGCATCACGCTGCCCGGCGCCCTGTTCCTGACGTTCGTGGCGCTGCTGCCCATCGTGGTCTCCAACACGCTCAACATGCCGTTCGGGTTCGGCGGCACGGCGCTGCTCATCGTCGTCGGTGTGGCGCTCGATACGGTGCAGCAGGTGCAACAGCATCTGTTGCTGCGCCAGTATGACGGCTTCATGAAGGGTGGCGGTGGAGGCAGCGGCACCTCGCGGGTGCGTTTCCGCCGCTAGTGTTCATCCTCATCCTGGGAGCGCCGGGCTCGGGGAAGGGGACGCAGGGGAAAATCCTCGCCGAGCGCCTCGGGCTGCCCAAGATCACCACCGGCGATCTCCTTCGAACGGCGATGAAGGACGGCACGCCCCTCGGACTGGAGGTCAAGAAGTATTACGACGAGGGCAAGCTGGTCCCCGACAGTATCGTTCTTGGCATGATCAAGGAGGAGCTCGCGCGGCCGGAAGCCAAGGACGGCGCGATCCTGGACGGGTTCCCCCGCACGGCGGCGCAGGCGGAGCTGGTCGACAAGACGCTCGCGCAGCGCGGCCAGCGGTTGAACCACATCCTGTTGCTCGACGTCACCGAAGACGAGCTGGTGCGGCGCATGCGCGCGCGGTCGCAAGTCGAGGGACGCCCGGACGACACGCCCGAAGCCGTCGCGACGCGCCTCCAGGTCTACCAGCGCGACACCGCCCCCCTCATCGCGCACTACGCCCAGCGGGGTATCGTGCACCGGGTCCCCGGCACCGGGACGGTCGCGCAGATTGCCGAGCAGATCAAGCGGATCATCGGACGATGATCACGATCAAGTCACCGCGCGAAATCGAGACGATGGCGGCCGCCGGCCGCATCGTCGCGGAGACGCTCGCGCTGGTCGGCCGGCACGTTCAGCCCGACGTCACCACCGAAGATCTCGACCGCCTGGCCGAGACGTTCATTCGGAGTCATCCGGGCGCGCAGCCGTCGTTCAAGGGGTTATACGATTTTCCCGCGACCCTCTGCACGTCGATCAATCAGGAAATCGTCCACGGCATTCCCTCGCACAAGCGCGTGCTCCACGACGGCGACATCCTCAGCGTCGATGTGGGCGTATGGCTGGAGGGGTTGCACGCCGACTCCGCCGCGACATTCCCGGTCGGCGATATCAAGCCGGAGACAGCGCGTTTGCTGGCGGTGACGCAGGAGGCGTTGGCGGCGGGCGTCGCGCAGGCGCGCGCCGGCAATCACGTCGGCGACATCGGCCACGCGGTGCAGGACGTGGCGGAACGAGCGGGGTACTCGGTGGTGCGTGAGCTCGTGGGACACGGCATCGGTGCGGCGTTTCACGAAGAACCGCAGGTGCCGAACTACGGCAAGCCCAAGCGGGGACCGCGCCTCGTTGCCGGAATGACGATCGCGATCGAGCCGATGATCAACATCGGCGGCTCGGCAATCCGGACGCTGGACGACAAGTGGACCGTGGTGACCCAGGACGGATCGTTATCGGCGCATTTCGAGCACACCGTCGCGATTGGGGAGAACGGCAATCCGCCGAGGATACTGACGACGGTCTAAGGCAGCAGGTCTTTTCCGCGCGCGGGATCCGCCATCGCTGCGACGTTCACCTTGATGTTTTCCAGTGCCCCGTCAATCGCGGTGCCTGCCAGCAGCCCCGCTACGCGTGCATCGCTCGTCGCGTTCTTGTTGCCGATGGCTCCAATCTCCGCGGCCAGCTGGTGCACGCGCCGCGCACGTTTGACGACCTCGGCTGGCGTACGTGCCGCGGCGAGTAGCGCGTCGTCCACGGCGCCGCTGCGGGCGGGGTCGTCCTTTGGGATCTTGTACGCCCGGCTGACGCCCGCGTAAGCCGCAGCGTCCTCATCCACGAGCCGCCGCAGCTCGGCGCGCAGCCTCTCGGCCTCCGTGAGGATCGCGCGGGCGCGGTTTTCGACTGCCGCGTACGCCTTCTTGCCGATCGTGAGCCGCGCCACCATCGCGACCAGCGCCGCCGCGAGGGCCCCCGCGAGCGCCGCCGCGCTACCGCCCCCCGGCGTCGGAGCGCCACCCGCCAGCTCGTCGATCCAGGCGTCCAGCGTCGGCCCCCCCCCCTGCGCCGCGCGAACCTTCGCCTCGAGGATGTGATCGGCGGCATCCGGCAGCTGCAACAACGCCCCTGCTGCACGGATGATCGCGCGCTCGGGGATGAGGCCCACGATTTCGCTCTTCTTCACCTCCACGCCGCGCTTGGCCGCCAAGGTCTTGATCGCCCCGAACACCGTCGCGGGAGGGGTGATGTCGATGTCGAGCAGGTTCATGGAGACCTGCGCGAGTCCTTCTACCTCGAAGCCGCTCGCCTGCACGGCGGGGAGCCCGCCGCTCGACGTGCGGATCTGCTTGGCGAGGTCCTTCGCGATGGAAACGTCGGATGTATCGAGGTACACGTTGTATGCGACCAGAAACGGTCGAGCGCCGATCGCCGTGGCTCCGGCGGTCGGGTGAACCCGGTTGGGGCCGAAGTCGGGCTCGAGTGTGCGCTCGCGCATTCCCTCGAACTCGCCTTTGCGCACCTCGGGGAGGAGCCCGCGCTCAGGGCGTGTCGCAGCGCGTGCGTAAAGGAAGACCGGGATCTCCAGCTCCTTGCCGACGCGCTCGCCGAGCGTTCGCGCCAGCGCGACGCACTCGTCCATCGTGATTCCCGACACCGGCACGAACGGCACCACGTCGGTCGCGCCCATGCGCGGATGCTCGCCGCTGTGCCTGGTGAGATCGATCCGCTGCGTGGCGACGCGCATCGCGGCAAATGCCGCATCGACCGCGGCGGCCGGCGGCGCAACGAACGTGAAGACCGAGCGGTTATGCGCGGCGTCGCTCTGGACATCCAGCAGCTGGACGCCTGCCACCTCGGTGATCGCCGAACTCAGGGCATCGATCGTCGCGCGGTCTCGGCCCTCCGAGAAATTCGGCACGCATTCGACCAGCGGGGCGGTCATCAGCTCTTCCTGAGGAGATCGATGAGCCAGCGGTGCATCGCGGCATTGCCCGCAACGATGGAGCCGGTACTCTCGTTACTCAGGACATCCGCGGCGCCGTCGGGCCGCGTCACGATGCCGCCCGCTTCGCGAATGAGCAATGTGCCTGCCGCGATGTCCCACGGCGCAAGCTGCAGCTCCCAAAAGCCGTCGAGCTTCCCCGCCGCGACATCCGCCAGGTCGAGGGCCGCGGCACCAGCGCGGCGGACGCCGCTCGCGGCGCCGGTCACCGCGGCAAATTGCGACAGATACACGTGCAGCAGATTGAGCGCCTTGAACGGAAAGCCGGTCCCGATGAGGGCGAGCCTGGGGTCCATCACCGCGGAGACGCTCAGTCGTGTGTCCTCCTCGAACGCGCCGCCGCCACGGATCGCCCTGTACGTGCGCTTGCGGCACACATCGTGGATGACGCCCGCAGCCAACTTGCCATCGACCATGCAGCCGATGCTAACCGCATACTGTGGATAGCCATGCAGAAAGTTTGTCGTGCCATCGAGCGGATCCACGATCCACACGAGCTCGCCACGCGCCTGGCGACTGGGAGATAGCTCTTCGCCCACGATCACGGATTCCGGCGCGTCGTGCATGATCACTTCGGCGATCAGCGCTTCGGCGGCGCGATCGACCTCGGTCACGAAGTCGTGTTGTGACTTCTCCGTCCACGTGTGCACGGCCGGCCGCGCCGCGCCGCGCAGATAATCGGCGGCACGGAGCGCGGCGCGCTCGGCAAGCTTGACTAAGTCGTTGTATTCACGCACCTTGTGGCCCCGTGGCCCCCGTGACCTCGAAACGCGTGTTCAGCGGCATCCAGCCCTCCGGCGAGTTGCACATCGGCAACTACCTCGGTGCCGTGCAGAACTGGGTTCGGCTGCAGACCGAGCATGACTGTCTCTTTTCGATCGTCGACCTGCACGCGATCACGCAGCCGTACGACGCCAGCGCCCTGTCCTCTCTGACCCTCGATATGGCGGTAAGTCTTTTCGCTGCCGGCTTGGACCCGGAGAAGTGCATCGTGTTCGTTCAGTCGCATGTCGCCGAACACACCGAGCTCAACTGGCTGCTCACGACGGTGACGCCACTCGGCGAGCT
Organism: Gemmatimonadales bacterium; assembly: GCA_035300745.1. Taxonomy (GTDB): domain Bacteria; phylum Gemmatimonadota; class Gemmatimonadetes; order Gemmatimonadales; family GWC2-71-9; genus 20CM-2-65-7. Next base: position 4,850 of record DATGVC010000262.1, read on the forward strand.
CGAGCGCCAGACACAATTCAAGGACAAGGCGCAGCGTCAGGAGAGTGTCCCCATGGGGCTGCTGGCCTACCCCGTACTACAAGCGGCTGACGTTCTGCTCTATAAAGCTAGCCTTGTCCCGGTAGGTGAGGATCAGGTTCAGCATCTCGAGCTGATGCGCGAAATCGCGCGCCGCTGGAACGCCCGTTACGCCGAAAGCTTCTTCCCCGAGCCGCAGCCGCTGTTGACCGGGACGAAGCGGGTGCTCGGCCTCGACGGCAAAGCCAAGATGTCCAAAAGCTTGGGGAACACGATCGGCCTGTTCGAGTCCCCGGAAGCGATCTGGGAGAAGCTCCGGCCCGCCGCGACCGATCCCGCCCGCGTAACCCGGAAGGATCCCGGCACCCCGGAGATCTGCAACATTTTCACGATTCACCAGGGGTTCTCGCCGCCCGACACCGTCGCGGAGGTGGCGCACAAGTGCCGGACCGCGGGGTGGGGTTGTCTCGACTGCAAACGCGTGCTGGCCGACAACATGATCGCGGCGCTCGCGCCGATGCGCGAGCGCGCGGCGGCGTTGAAGCGCGACCCGGCGGGCGTGCTCGATCGATTGCGCGATTGCGCGAATCGCGCGCGCGCGCTCGCTCAACGCACGATCGCGGACGTCCGCGCCAGGATGGGGTTGCTCCATGGGTGAAATGTTCCACCGCGTCATCGAGATCTTTCGCCTCGATCTGATGCTGCAGCTCGGTCTCGCCACGCTGCTCGGTGGCGCCATCGGTCTGGAGCGCGAGCTTGGCGGCAAGCCGGCGGGACTCAGAACCAACATTTTGATCTGCATCGGCTCCGTGCTGTACACGCACCTCTCGCTCGCAATGATGAGGGGCAGTGGCGGGGCAATCCCGACGGGCACGGACACGACCCGCGTGGCGGCGCAAATCGTCACCGGCGTCGGCTTCATCGGGGCCGGCACGATTCTCCACGCGCGCGGGGCCGTCGTCGGCTTGACCAGCGCCGCCACGATCTGGGTCGTCGCCGCCATCGGCGTCGCGCTCGGCAGCGGCTACTACCTCGAGGGCGTCGGAACCACGCTTATAGTGCTCGCGGTGCTCGCCGGCCTCGGTCGTGTCGAGAAGTTGGTCGAGCGGCACTCGATGCGCTCGACCATCTCCATCCACGCGCGTCCCGGCCCCACCGTTCTCGAGGATCTCGAAATCGCCGTGCGCCGCACGGGGCTCGAGATCCTTACCGTGTCGAACCGGCAGGAGAATGTCGACCTCGTCATCGATTTCGAGCTGCGCGGATCGAAGCGGTTGTACGATCAAGCGATCGTTACACTCCTGCACCACGACCACGTTCGCACCGTCTCAACGGGAGAATGAGCCGGCGTCTCGTCATCGATCTGGCCTCGCCACGCGCCGCCTGGAGGATTCCGCGAACCAGCGTGGTCGAGATCAAGAACGCGCTGGGCGCGGGCTGGGACGTGTTGGAAGTCAAAGCGCCCGCGGTGTCCGACGGCGATGGCGGATCGGGGTCACCAGAGGCGGTTGCCGCGGCGCGCGGCGCCGAGATCTATCTTGGCTTCGGGGTCCCATCAGGCATCGCGGCGGCCGCGAAGGACACACTGCGCTGGGCGCACAGCGCCACCGCCGGAATAGGCTCGAGCCTGGCGCGCATGTCGGGCAGCGGCGTGTTGCTTACGAACTCCGCCGGCGTGCATGCGGAGCCGATGGCCGACTGGGTGGTCGCCGCGATCGCTTACTTCACACGCGGCCTCGACCGCATGGTATCCGCGCAGCGGCAGGGCCGCTGGGCCAAAGAGGACTTTACCGACGGCGCCATCCCGATGCGCGAGTTTCGGGAGTTGCGGCTCGGGATCTTTGGGCTGGGAGGGATCGGCAGCGCCGTGGCGCGCCGGGCACTGGCGCTGGGGATGTCTGTGGCGGGCGTACGCCGGCGCCCCGAACATGGCGGCCCGAAGGGCGCGCAGTGGGTCGGAGGCTTGAGCGATTTGCCTCGCCTCGCATCCGACAGCGACGTGCTGGTCATTGCAGCCCCACACACGACGGAGACCGTGGGGGCAGTCGACCGCCGGGTGCTCGAACGGCTGCCGCATCAGGCTGTGGTCGTGATCGTGTCGCGCGGATCGCTGCTCGATGAGACGGCGTTGCTCGAGCTCCTGGAGCTGCGGAGGCTGCGCGGCGCGGCGCTCGACGTGTTTGGGACGGAGCCGCTGCCCGCCGGACACGCCTTCTGGACCCATCCGCGCGTGCTGGTGTCGCCGCACGTGAGCGCGGCATCCAGCCGCTTCTGGGAGCGGGAAACCGCTTTGATCGTCGCTAACATCCGGAGCTATCTTGCAGGAGCGCCGCTCACGAACGTCGTCGACCTGGAAGCCGGGTACTGAATGGAAAAAATCATCAAGGCCGCGGTGGATCGCGGGGCGTCCGATTTGCACATCAAGGCGGGCGACGTGTTCCGCGCCCGCATCGATGGGAAGCTGGTGCCACTCACGAAGCAGCGGCTGACGCCTGATCAGACCAAGGCGATCGCGCAGCGCCTCATTGCCAACGAAGAAGATCGCGCACGCATCGACAAGCTCCGCGATTACGACTGCTCATGGGGCATGCCCGGCATCGGCCGCTTCCGCGTCAACATCCTGCGGCAGCGCTCCTCGTTCATGATCGTGATGCGCGTCATCCCGTTCGACGTCCCGACCTTCGAATCGCTGAAGCTTCCGGCCGTGCTGGGCGAAGTGGCGAACGCCGAGAGCGGAATGATCCTCGTGACCGGAGTGACGGGCTCGGGCAAGAGCTCGACGATGGCGGCGATCATCAACCACATCAACCAGAACCAGCATCGTCATATCCTCACGCTCGAGAACCCGATCGAATTCCTGCACCGCGACATCAACTGCTCGGTGACACAGCGGGAGATCGGCGTGGACACCGATGACTTCCGCACCGGACTGCGGGCGGCGCTGCGCCAGGATCCCGACGTGATCCTGATCGGCGAGCTGCGCGATGCCGAGACACTCGACACCGCCATGAAGGCTGCCGAAACGGGGCATCTGCTCGTCTCGACGCTGCACACGCCGGACGCGGTCACGACGGTCAGTCGCGTCGTTTCGATGTTTCCGCCGGAGGAACAGGATATCGCGCGGCTGCGCTTCTCCGAAGCGCTGCACGCCGTCGTTTCGCAGCGCCTGCTGCCGCGCGCCGACGGCCACGGGCGAGCCGCAGCGCTGGAGGTGCTGCTCGCGACCGAGACCACTCGCGACATGATCCGCGAGCGGGACCGGACGGCATCGCTGCACGACTACATCAAGGCGTCGCGCGAACAGTACGGCATGCAGACATTCGATCAGCATCTGATGGACCTGGTCGCGGACGACGTCGTGACATACGAGACGGCGCTTGCCGCGTCGTCCAATCCGTCCGACTTCCAGCTCCAGGTGAAGACGCTGCGCCGGCGCTCGCGCGCCACGCCTTCCCCATCGGCCCCTCCCAAGCAGGCCGCCGCGTCCGCCGCCTCCGGACCCGACAAGCCCGAAGGATTGACCGACGACCTATCGAGCATGCTGCCCCAGTGACTGATCGGAAGCAGTCACCAGCCGGAATCTTTCCGCCGCTCACGACTCCGTTTGACCCCGCGACGGGTGACATCGCCCCGCTCAAGTTCCGGCAAAACATCCAGCGGCTGCTCGCGCAAGGCGTGGATGGCGTTGTGGTCTCAGGGTCCACGGGTGAGTCACCGCTGCTCGATCCCGACGAGCAGCGACACCTGGTGGGTCTCGCGCGCGAGGAGCTGCGCGACGGTAAGTGGCTCATCGCCGGGACGGGCGGCGAATCGACGCGGCAAACGATCGCGTTGTCCAAGAGCGCCGCCGCCGCCGGCGCTGATGCGGTACTCGTGCGTCCGCCGTCCTACTTCTCGGCCGGTGCCACGCTGGAGACGCTGGCGATTCACTTCCGCGCCGTCGCGGACGCGAGTCCCGTGCCCGTCCTCATCTACAACATTCCCAAGTACACGCATCTGTCGCTCGCGCCGGCGCTCCTCCAGCAGCTGGCGAGCCACGAGCGAATCATCGGCGTCAAGGATTCGTCGGGTGACCCCAAGAATCTCGCAGCCTACCGTGAGGCAGTGCCGCAGTGGAGCGTGCTCGCCGGCTCCGCCTCGCTGCTCTTCACCGCGCTGGAGCTCGGCTGTCAGGGCGGCGTGGTCGGCGTCGCCTGTTACGCGCCGAGCCTATGCGTGCAGCTGGTACGCGAGTTCGAGCAGGGTCATCGAGCCGCCGCGGGTCAGCTGCAGGAGCGGATCACGCCGCTCGACAAGGAAATCGTCGGCAAGCTCGGACCGGCGGGAGTGAAGGCCGCGATGGACGCCGCAGGATTGTACGGTGGGCCGGTGCGGCCGCCGCTCGCACCGTTATCGGCCGCCGATCGCGAGCGCGTCAGCGCGCTCGTGCGCGGTGACTGATTACGGCCTGCTGTTCCGGGAGCTGGCCGTTCCGCGGCTCGTGGGAACAGCCAATCATCAGAAGGTTCGCGAGGTGTTGAAGCGGGAGCTCGCGACGCGCGGATTGCTGGTCGAGGAACACGTGTTTTCCGGCCGACCAAGGCGCCCCCTGGTGGGCGTGCCATCCGGTGTCAGCGGCATCAACCTGATTGCGCAACGACCGTCCGACCGTCCGACCGTCTGGCTGGTCGCCCATTACGATTCCAAAGGCCAGCCGATCTCGATGGCTGTCCGCTTGGCCGCGGCCTTCGTGCTGTTCGCGGGTGTTGTCGGAATGATTGTCGGTGCGATACCGCCTTTTGTGGTCCTGTTGCTGGGTTTCTTGCTCGCACTGAACCGCGTGAACGACAATTCGCCGGGAGCAGTCGACAACGCTACCGCGCTCATCGCCGTTTTCATGGCGATCGATCAACTGGGGCCCACGACCGCCGTCGGCGTGATCTTTTCCGACGCTGAGGAGTTTGGGCTGGTCGGCGCGCGCGCGTTGGCCACAGAGCGCACCGAACTGTTCGCGGATGCCACGGTGATCAATCTCGATGGCCTCGACGATGTCGGTCAGGCCATCGCACTGGTGCACCGGCCGGGGCCGACGGGAATCGCCGTCGCGACCGCATTGCAGGCGCGGCGGTGGCGCTGGTTGCCGGTCGTTGTCGACGGCATCGCGCTGGCGCGCGTGAGTCGCGAGTGCGTCACGATTCTCAAAGGCAACTGGCGCACGATGCGCGTGGTCCATCGTCCTACCGACACTGTCGATCGCGTGCGCCTGGATGGTGCGGCGAGTGTGGCTGCGGGGCTGGCGCGCGTGCTGCGCACGCCATAGCTTCCCACAGAGGATACTCCAAAGCCCCCCCACCCTGGCGGGGGCTTTTTCGTTGCCCCAAGGAGAACCGGGAGTGTTCGGACCCAAGACCCAGTGCGTCGTGGTGGTCGGCGCCCAGTGGGGCGACGAAGGCAAAGGCAAGATCGTCGACGTCCTGGCCGAGCGCGCCGATCTCGTGGTGCGCTACCAGGGCGGCGCCAATGCCGGGCACACCGTGGACACGGGGGAAGGCAAGTCATTTGTCCTGCACCAAATCCCATCGGGAATTCTCCAGGGCGCGGTCTGCGTCGTCGGCAACGGGGTCGTGCTCGATCCTGAGCAGATGTTCGCGGAGATTGATGCGTTGGAGGGCAGGGGCGTCCGCACCGAGCACAAGCTGCACGTTTCCGACCGCGCTCATTTGACGCTGCCTTATCACAAGCTGTTGGACCGCGCCCGCGAGAAACGCGAGCAGATCGGGACGACAGGGCGGGGAATCGGGCCGACTTACGAGGACAAGTACGGGCGGCGGGGCATTCGCGTCGGGGACTTACGCAATCTCACCCGCGCCCAGGAGCTGGTTCGGGCGCGAGTGGAGGCGGCGAACCAAATGTTGGGGATGCTGGGAGCAGGGAGCGGGGAGCGGGGGGAGCGCGCGAGCCCAGAAGAACACGCCCATCTGCTCGAGCGCCTCGCGCCCCGGCTATTGCCGCTGGCGGTGGACGCCGGCCGTGTGGTCTGGGAAGCCTTATCGCGCGGCGAGTCGGTACTGCTCGAGGGCGCGCAGGGCGCGCTGCTCGACATCGATCACGGAACCTACCCGTACGTCACGTCGTCCAACACGACGGCCGGCGGCGCCGCGGTCGGCGTGGGCATTGGCCCGACCGCGATCGACGCGGTCCTCGGCGTCGTGAAGGCGTACACCACGCGCGTCGGCAATGGGCCGCTGCCGACTGAAGCGGCGCCGGCCGTGGCGGCGCGCATTCGCGAGCTGGGAGGCGAGTTCGGCGCGACCACGGGAAGGCCGAGACGGTGCGGATGGTTTGACGCGGTCGTCGTCAGGTACGCCGTTCGCGTGAATGGACTGACGGGGCTTGCGGTAACGAAGCTGGATGTGCTTGATACGTTTGCCGAGATCCCGGTCGGCGTAGGATACAAGCTCGCGGGGGAGACGATCGATAGCATGCCGGCTGATGTTGAGACGATTGCACGAGTGACACCGATCTACGAAAAAGTGCTCGGTTGGCAAAAGAAGCTGTCCGACGTTCGGCGTCTTGCAGACCTTCCGCCGGCGGCGCGAGCGTACGTCGACCGGTTGCAGGATCTGGCCGGAGCCCCTGTGCGCTATGTCAGTGTCGGCACACGAAGGGATCAGATAATAGAGGTTTGACGTCAGAGCACCCCGTGCGGCATTCTGCAGTTTTCACTGCAGAAAACAGTACAGTAGTTTTACTAGGTCGCCTGACTCGCAGTTGCTGTGACAGCGGTTACAACTCGGCACCGTTCTTGCTTTCCAGTAACCCAGTTCTCTGCAAAGGGCAAACCGCCGGCGACGGCGGGGCGCAAAGCCAAGGGGTCTCGCGCGTCGAGATAGCCCGGCTGCCAGAGGTTCCGGAGCGCCCGCCCGATTTTGCGAGAAGGAGTTCGCTTCGCTCACATCGGGTTCTAGGGCGCACGGTGTGCGGCAGGCGATCACCCCCTGAGGAAACTCAGGGGGTTTCTCGTTTCTACCCTCGACGTCTCCGCGTCTCGGCGTCTGTTATTCTTTCTCCCATGCCGCCGGTAATTCTCGTAGCACCCGCCGCCTTCAAAGGCACGCTCGGCCCACGCCAGGTCGCCGAAGCGCTCGCAGCCGGCGTGCGCCGCGCCGTGCCCGGCGCGACGGTGCTCGAGTGCCCGGTCGCCGACGGTGGCAACGGTCTCCTCGATGTGGTTTTGCCGGTCGGCGCGCTGCGCGAGCGGCTGCAAGTCACCGGCCCGATCGGCGATTCCGTCTCCGCGGAAATGGGCTGGATTGACGGGGAGACGGCGATCATCGAGAGCGCCTCGGCCTGCGGGCTGGCGCTCGTCGAGCCGGAAGACCGCGATCCGATGCGCACCACCACGCGCGGCGTGGGCGAGCTGATCTGGACCGCCGCCGACCGCGGGGCCAAGACGATCGTCGTCGGACTCGGCGGCACTGCGACGGTGGACGGCGGCACGGGCGCCGCACGCGGGTTCGGATGGACGTTCGAGAACGCCGCAGGCGAGCAGCTTCCGGATGGAGGTGGCTCGTTGACCGATCTCGCCTCCTTCGAGTCGGGCTGGGGCCTGGCCGCCCGCGTCGTCGCGCTGGCGGATGTCGCGACGCCAATGCTGGGCCCGAACGGTGCCGCGCCGGTCTTCGGCCCTCAGAAAGGAGCGCGCCCGGAGGAGATTCCGCAGCTCGCGGCCGGCCTCTCGCGCCTGGCGGAGCTGTGGGCACAGGCCGGCAGACCGGAGCTCGGGATGCTGCGGATGGGCGGCGCCGCCGGCGGGCTTGGCGCCGGGCTGGCGTTCTTCGCGAAAGCGGAATTGACCAGCGGAGCGGAGTGGGTGCTGGAGCGCGCCGGCTTCGACGCGGCGTTAGCGAAAGCGGATCTCGTCATCACGGCCGAAGGGATCTTCGACAAGACCTCGCTGGTGGGGAAAGCACCCGGCGAGGTCGTGCGGCGGGCCCAGGCCGCCAAGAAGAAGGTCGCCGTCGTCGCCGGCAGGGTCGAAGGGCTGATCGGCGTGCATACCGTGGGGGGTGATGGCGACGGGGGGGGGCGTATGCTGGATGGTCCGGCCCTCTCTCGAATGGCCGAGCAGGTCGCGCGTGAGGCTCTGGGTTTGTAACTTCCGGCTCCCTATGCCCCCCCCCTCCCCCCCCGGAACAGCAGACAAAACCATGGAGAAGCTCGTGTCGCTGGCCAAGCGGCGCGGCTTCGTGTTTCAGTCTTCCGAGATCTACGGCGGCCTCGGCTCCGTGTGGGACTACGGGCCGCTCGGCGTCGAGCTCAAGAAGAACATCAAGGAGCGCTGGTGGCGATCGATGGTTCACGAACGCCACGATATCGAAGGCCTCGATGCGGCCATCCTGATGCATCCCAAGGTCTGGGAGGCATCGGGGCATGTTTCTGGATTCACCGATCCGCTCGTGGACTGCAAGCAGTGCAAGAACCGATTTCGGGCCGACGATCCCAAGATCAAAGGCACGCCTGGCCAGCCGGACGCCCAGTGCCCCGTATGCGGCAGCAAAGGGACCCTCACCGCGCCACGTCAGTTCAATCTCATGTTCAAGACGTTCATCGGGCCGGTCGAGGAGCAGGCCGCGGTGATCTACCTGCGGCCCGAAACCGCCCAGGGGATCTACGTCAACTATCTCAACGTGCTGCAGTCCTCGCGGCAGAAGATTCCCTTTGGCATCGCGCAGATCGGGAAGGCGTTCCGCAACGAGATCACGCCCGGCAACTTTATTTTCCGGACGCGCGAATTCGAGCAGATGGAGATGCAGTTCTTCGTGAAGCCCGGCAGCGAGAACGAGTGGTTCGAATTCTGGCGCGGGGAGCGGATGAAATGGGTCGAAGGACTCGGCATCCGTTCCGACAAGCTGCGCTGGCATCAGCACGACAAGAACGAGCTCGCGCATTACGCCAGGGAGGCGTACGACATCCAGTATGAATTCCCGTTCGGCTGGCAGGAGTTCGAGGGGATCCACAACCGCACCGACTTCGATCTGTCGAATCACCAGAAGCATGCCGGGAAGAAGCTCGATTATCTCGATCCGAAGACCAACGAGCGGTTCATTCCGTACGTGGTCGAGACGTCGGCGGGAGCGGACCGCACGACGCTGGTAGTGCTGTGTGACGCCTATACAGAAGAAGAGGTGCGTGGCGAAGAGGGAGCGGAGGGAGGCGGTGACCAGCGCGTGGTGCTGAAGCTCAAGCCTTCGCTGGCTCCGCTCAAGGCGGCCGTGTTTCCGCTGGTGAACAAGGACGGCATGCCGGAGCTGGCCCATCGCATTCATGACGACCTGCGGCGCCACTTCAAGGTCTTCTACGACGATGGCGGATCGATCGGCCGCCGCTACCGCCGTCAGGATGAAGCCGGCACACCCTACGGCATCACGATCGACGGCCAATCGACGCAGGATCAGACCGTGACCGTGCGCGATCGCGATACGCTCAAGCAGGATCGTGTTGCGACGGCGAAGCTCGTCGAGTACCTGACGCAGCAGCTGGCGGGTTGACCTTCGAGGACTTTCGGGCTCTGGTGCGCCGTCTGCAACACGACATCCCCGCGCAGTTCGAGAGCGGCGTCGCCGACATCGAGGTGAGTCCCAAAACGGTTCCCCATCCCGTGCACCGCGACGTGTACACGCTGGGCGAGTGTATCCCGCTGACCTGGACCGGCGACGGAACGGACTTGCAGTCTCGCATCGTGCTGTTCTACGGATCGTTCCAGGCGCTCGCGCGCGAACGCTCCGATTTCGATTGGCGTGCGGAAGCATGGGACACGCTCACGCACGAGCTGCGTCATCATCTCGAGCTGCGAGCCCATGTGGACGCGCTCGAGGCATACGACTGGGCCGCCGAGCAGAACTTTGCGCGGCATGAAGGAAAGCCTTTCGATCCGGCGTTTTATCGGTCAGGGGAGCGGATCGCGGCAGGGGTCTTCAAAGTCGAGGACGATGTGTTTCTGGAAGGGAGCGGCGATTTCTCCTGGCATGGCAAGCGTTATCGAGTGCCGGTCGGTGGTGTCGAGCCGCCCGCGTTTCTGACGCTGCACGGTCTTGCCGACGCACCGCACGGCGACGCCGTGCTGGTTCTCCCCAAGCGGATGTCGCTGCGCGATCTTTGGCGGCAGCCGGCGGTCACGCGGGCGACCGTCACAGTCCAGCCGATCGATGCCTAAACGCGTGCTCGTGGAATGTCGCGATCTCTTGTTTCGCGCGAAGCTGCAGGAGATCGTGCGCGCGGCCGGAGCGGAAGCAACACGTGAGGAACCATTCGATCTGGCCGTCATCGAATTGGGTCAGTCGCCTGCGGCAGCACGGATTCGCGAGCTGGTGCAGCGCGGCATCCCGGTGCTCGCCTTCGGCTCGCACGTGGACGCCGCGGCGTTGCGCGCGGCACGGGACCTGGGTGCGCGCGCCGTGCCGAATTCCGCAGTTGAGAATGCTCTGCGCGCGCTCCTGTAGGAACTCGCCCCGGTCCGAACGGTATTCCGAGCGTGCCACGAGATCGCAAACGCG
>DATGVC010000263.1:0-2169 GCA_035300745.1 Gemmatimonadales bacterium
CTGGCCGCCTGTTGCCGATGTTGGTCACCGCTGCCGGCACGTTGTCGGCGGCGCGCGTGCTCGTGCTCGGTGCTGGCGTCGCGGGACTGCAGGCGATCGCGACGGCGCGCCGGCTCGGCGCGATCGTCTCGGCGTTTGACGTGCGACCGGCGGTGAAGGAACAGGTCCAAAGCCTGGGCGCGGCGTTCCTCGAGATGGCGATCGCAGAGCACGCGGAGACCGCGGGCGGCTATGCCAAGGAGCTCTCGGAGGAGACGCACCGTAAAGAGCTGGCGTTCCTCGCCGCCGCTGTGAAGGACGCCGACATCGTGATCTCCACGGCGGCGATTCCGGGCAAGAAAGCGCCCGTACTCATCACGGCCGCGGCGGTGCAGGGAATGAAGCCGGGCGCCGTCATCGTGGACCTCGCCGCCGAAACGGGCGGCAACTGCGAGCTGACCGAACCCGGCTCCGAGATCGTGCGCAACGGCGTGTCTATCCTTGGCCCGCTCAACCTGGCCAGCACGGTACCGCTCCATGCGAGCCAGATGTACGCGAAAAACGTGGCGGCATTCCTCGGCCACATCGTGCAGGACGGGAAGCTACGCCTGGACTTCGAAGACCAAATCACCCGTGACACCTGCGTGACACACGCGGGCGAGGTGCGCAAATCATGACCGATTTCGGATCGATGCTGTTCGTGTTCGTGCTGGCGACATTCATCGGGCTCGGCGTCATCCGCCGGGTCTCCCGGTTGCTGTACACGCCGCTGATGTCGCTCACGAATGCCATCTCCGCGATCGCGGTCGTCGGCTCGATCGTGGTGACGGGCGCCGATCACCCGCTCACCATTCGCATTCTGGGCGCCGTCGCGCTGTTTGCTTCAATGACGAACATCGTCAGCGGCTTCATGATCACCGACCGCATGCTCAAGATGTTCAAGAAGCAGTGATGCATCTGCTCGGCGAGCTCTCTGCCGTCCTCGCGACGGCGCTGTTCATCTTCGCGCTGTATTGGATGAACGATCCGAAGACGGCGCGCCGCGGCGTGATCGCCGGGGTCACGGGCATGACCGTCGCCGTGGTCGCGACGTGGATCCAGCCCGAAATCGTTCATCACGGCTGGATCGTTCTGGCGATCCTCGCGGGGTTTTTGGTTGGCGTGCCGCTGTCGCGGGTACCGCTCACGGCGGTGCCGCAGCGGACCGCGCTGTCGCATGCCTTCGGCGGCCTGGCGGCCGGGCTCGTCGGCACGGCGGAATACTTCTTGTGGCTGGGCGGGCCGGCGACGGCGGCCGTCCAGCTCACGCCGTTCCGGATGAGCGCACTCGTCGCTGAGGTGATCCTGGGTTTCCTGACGTTCACCGGGAGCCTGATGGCGGCGGGCAAGCTGCAGGAGGTGCGCTGGATCCCGCAGCGCCCAGTCACCTATCCCGGCCAGAACGTCGTCAACATCGGCGTGCTCGCGGTCGCGGTCGCGCTCGGCGTGCTCCTGGTGCTGAATCCAGGCGCGGCGTGGGCGGGCCAGGCGTTCCTCGCGATCGCCGGCCTCGCCTTGATCTTCGGCGTCCTGCTGATCATTCCGATCGGCGGCGCCGACATGCCGACGGTGATTTCGATTTTGAATGCCTACGCCGGCCTCGCCGCGGTCGCGATGGGCTTCGTGCTCAACAACAAGCTACTGGTGACCGCCGGAGCGCTGGATGGCTCGAGCGGGTTGATCCTCTCGATCATCATGTGCCGCGCCATGAACCGCTCGTTCACGAACGTGCTGTTCGGCGCGTTTGGAAAGGCGCAACCGGCCCTCGCGGCGGGCGAGCAGAAGGAGTGGAAACAGGAGACGGTCGAGGGCGCCGCACAGCTGCTCGAGCAGGCCCGCAGCGTCGTCGTCATTCCGGGATACGGGATGGCTGTGGCGCAGGCCCAGCACAAGGTGCGCGAGCTGTACGACGCGCTGACGAAACGGGGGATCACGGTCAAGTTCGCGATTCATCCCGTGGCGGGCCGGATGCCGGGACACATGAACGTGCTGCTCGCGGAGGCCAACATTCCGTACTCGGCGCTCGTCGAGATGGACGAAATCAATCCCGAGATGCCGCAAACCGACGTCGCGCTCGTGCTCGGCGCCAACGACGTCGTGAACCCCGCCGCGCGCTACGCCAAGAACACGCCCATCTATGGCATGCCGATC
>DATGVC010000264.1:0-3849 GCA_035300745.1 Gemmatimonadales bacterium
GGAGCAGCGGGCCGAGATGCTCGACCTGGCGGTCGGGGACAATCCGCGCCTTCGCGTGGAGCGCGTCGAGTTGGGCTTACCGACGCCCTCCTACACCGTCCGGACCCTGCGGGCGTTGGGCGATCGAGAGCCGGGGAACCGCTTCACGTTATTGCTAGGGGCGGACGCCGCCTCGGATCTCGCGGCGTGGTGGGAAGTCGAAGCCCTTCCGGGACTTGCCGACATCGTCGTGTTCGCCCGGCCCGGTGCCAGCGTGCTGCGTCACCCTCTGATCAAGCGGGTCATCCCGATGCCCATGATCGACCTCTCCGCGACGAAGGTGCGGGAGCGCGTCAAACAGGGTCTGTCCATTCGATATTTAGTGCCCGATCCGGTGCGCGAATACATCGGCACTCACGGGCTGTATCGCTAGGAGCGTAATGGCTAATCGTTGGTTCACCAAAATCTTCGGGTCGCGGTTCAACCGCGAGCTGAAACGCATTCAGCCGATCGTGGATGCGATTCACACGCACGAAGTGCGCCTCAAAGAGATCGGCGACAGCGAGCTGCAGGCACAGACCGCGACGTTTCGCGCAGCCATTGCGCAGCGCACCGGCGCGCTACACGCGGAGGTCGAGCGTCTCAAACAGGCGAAGCACGACTGTCCCGATCCTGCCGAGCGTGCCAATCTCACCGACCAGCTGAGAAAAGCGGAGCAGGAGTTCGTGTCCGAGCTGCAGCGCACGCTCGACGATCTGCTGACGGAGGCATTCGCCACGGTGCGCGAGGCCGCCCGCCGGCTGTTGGGCAGCGAGGTCGTCGTCACCGGGCACGCGATGAAGTGGGACATGGTGCCGTACGACGTGCAGCTGATCGGCGGTATCGTGCTGCATCAGGGCAAAATCGCCGAAATGGCCACGGGCGAGGGCAAGACCCTGGTCGCGACGCTGCCGTTGTATCTCAACGCGCTGGCCGGCCGGGGCGCGCATCTCGTCACGGTGAACAACTACCTGGCGCGACGCGACTCGCAGTGGATGGGCCATCTCTTCAAGTGGCTCGGCCTGACGGTGGGCTGCATCGACGACACGCAGCCGTCCACTCCCGAGCGCCGCGCTGCCTATCAGTGCGACATCACCTACGGTACCAACAACGAATTCGGCTTCGATTACCTGCGCGACAACATGGTGTTCAGTCTGGAGCAGCGGGTCCAGCGCGGCCACGTGTATGCGATCATCGACGAGGTCGACTCGATCCTGATCGACGAGGCGCGCACGCCGCTGATCATCTCCGGACCGGTGGGCGCCGAGTCGGACGAGAAGTACGCGCTGTACAACGCACAGGTCGTCCAGCTGGTTCGCAGGCAGACCGCGATCGCGAACGACCTGATCGCCAAAGCCGAGCCGCTGCTCGAGAATCCGGATACGAATTACGAGGGCGCGAAGCTGCTGTACAAGGCGCAGCTCGGCATGCCGAAGAACAAAAAGCTGCTCAAGCTGCTGAACGAGCAGGGCGTCAAACAGCAGGTGCAACGGGTCGAGCTCGACCGCCTCGCCGACCGCAAGCTGCCGGCGCGCGATCAGAAGATGCGCGACATCGAGGACGATCTGTATTTCGTCATGGATGAGCGCGGCCGCTCCGTGCACCTGACCGACAAGGGCGTCGAGGCGATGTCTCCGCAGGATCCGACCCTGTTCGTCGTGCCCGATATCTCGCACGCCATCCACGAGCTGGAGCACGACACCGAGCTGCCTCCGGCCGACAAGATCGAGCGCCGGCGCGCGGTCGAGGCGGAGTACGCGACCAAAAGCGAGACGCTGCACATCATCCACAAGCTGCTGCAGGCGCATGCGCTGTACGAGAAGGACGTCGAGTATGTCGTGCAGGACGGCCAGGTGTTCATCGTAGATGAGTTCACGGGACGCCTGATGCCCGGCCGGCGCTGGTCGGACGGCTTGCATCAGGCCGTGGAAGCGAAGGAAAGCGTGACCGTCCGGGAAGAGACGCAGACCCTCGCGACGATCACGATCCAGAACTACTTCCGCATGTACGAGAAGCTCGCGGGCATGACGGGCACCGCCGAGACGGAAGAGACCGAATTCCACCAGATCTACAAGCTCGAGGTCTCCGTGATTCCCACGAACCGGCCGGTCCGCCGGGTGGACAAGCACGACCTCGTCTACAAGACGCGCAAGGAGAAGTACGACGCGATTATGGAGGAGGTCGAGCGCCAGCATAAGCGCGGCCTGCCGGTGCTGGTCGGGACGACCAACGTCGAAGTCTCGGAGACACTGGCCCGTATCCTGAAGCGGCGCGGGCTCAAGCACGAGGTGCTGAACGCCAAGTTTCACCAGCGCGAGGCCGAGATCGTCGCGCAGGCGGGACAGCCCGGCTCCATCACGATCGCGACGAACATGGCCGGCCGCGGCACCGACATCAAACTCGGACCGGGCGTCAAGAAATGTCAGGTCTGCGGCATCAAGGCGCGTGAGGCGCCGTTCGGCCAAAAGATCGAACCGCCCGATCTGACCCCCGAGCAGATCAAAGAGCTCACGTGCAACGAGGACCCGCCGTGCGGCCTCGTGATCGTCGGGACGGAGCGCCACGAGGCGCGGCGCATCGATCGCCAGCTGCGCGGCCGCTCGGGGCGCCAGGGCGATCCCGGCCAGAGCATTTTTTTTCTCTCACTCGAAGACGACCTGATGCGGCTGTTCGGGTCCGACCGGATCGCCCGCATCATGGATCGCACCGGCTCCGAAGAGGGCGAAGTCATCACTCACCCGTGGGTGACGGCGGCGATCGGGCAGGCGCAAAAACGGGTCGAGCTCCAGAACTTCCAGGCGCGCAAGAAGCTGCTGCAGTTCGACGACGTCATGAACCAGCAGCGCGAAGTCATCTACTCCCAGCGGCTGTACGCGCTCGAGGGGGGAGAGGAGCTGAAGGCCGAGGCACAGCGCATGCTCGACAGCGCCGTCGAGCACCTCGTCGACACGCTCCTTGCGGACTACGACGATCCGGGGCAGTGGGACCGCGCGCTGATCGACACGGAGTTTCTGCAGAAGTTCCTGACGTCGATCCCGGGTGTCAGCGATCCCGCGGTGATCAAGACGCGCGACGAGCTCGTGCGCGCGGCTCAGCTAGCGGCGCGCGACGCGTTCCAGCAGAAGCTCGGTTATCTGCGCGACGTCGAAGCCAAGGTCGGTGCGGCAAACCTCGCCGAGCAGGCGTTGTCGCACGTCACCCTCGGCGTGATCGACGAGAAGTGGAAGGATCACCTCTATGATCTCGACCAGCTGCGCGAAGGCATCTACTATCGCGCCTGGGGGCAGAAGGACCCGCTCGTCGAATACAAGCAGGAAGCGTACGAGATGTTCGTCGGCTTGATGCACGACCTGCAGACCACGTTCGCGGAGCGGTGGCTGAAGCTGCAGATCGAGATTGGACCACCGCAGGGTGGCCCGGGTCAACAGCGACCGCCGAGCCGCGGGGTTACGGGACCGGCCGGCGGCCTCCCCGGACCAAGTCGTCGCCAGACACCGATGGTGGCTTCAAAACCGGCCGCCGACGGCCTGGTCACGAGCGGCGAGCCGCCGCCACCGTCAGTGCAGCGCGGGAAGCCGGGAGTCGCCGAGCCGGCATTTGTTTCGAATCCCTATGCCGGCGTCGGCCGCAACGATCCGTGTCCCTGCGGCAGCGGCAAGAAGTTCAAGAAGTGTCACGGAGCGGCTGCCTAAACGCGGAACGCGGAAGTCGGAACGCGGAGCATCAAGGGCGGGGTCGAACCTCGAGGGAGCTGTTCCGCGTTCCGCGTTCCCACTTCCGCGTTGTTTCGGTACTACGATATCCGCCGTCCCCTCCTACGTTTCCCTGCAT
>DATGVC010000265.1:0-5674 GCA_035300745.1 Gemmatimonadales bacterium
CGGGCGCCCGTATCTCGAGCGCGCCGATGTCATCGTGCTTCAAGTGATCAGAGATCAGCTCGGCAAGCGACCGATCTATTTCTCACGGACGGTGGGGCTGTACGCCGATCAGTTCGGTTTTACGTCACATCTCGAGGGGCATGGGTTCGCGCGCGCGCTGCGCCAGAAAGAGCTCGCGCCCTCGGACAGCATCAAGGGCGTGCAGTCGCTAGGCTACGTGAATGTGCCGCGCACCACTCGGTTGTTGTTCGACGTATACCACGCCGACGCGGCCACGCGGCCACGGCCGCGCGGCTGGGTGGACAAGCCGTCCGAGGGGATTCTTTCGCTTTACGGACTGACCTATTACACGATGGCGCAGGAGCTGCAGACGTCGCAGAGCGCGCTGGCGGCCCGCGCGCAGCAGATCGCGCAGGCGATCTTCCGCAACACCGAAACGATGCTCCAGCCGCTGCCGGAGCGGCCGGTTCGCTAGCGCTTTGTCGTGTCTTTGGCGGCGCCTGCCCCCCCCCCGGTACCGCCGGCGGGACGCGTCGTCGCGGCGGTCGACTCCTGACCCGTCGGGACGCCGCGGTGGCGCTCGACCAGGCGAGCCATGACCGGGGCGCTCGGGAACAGGCGCTCCCCACCACCCACCACCACCGAGTCGCCGGCCTCCACGCCGCCCTGAACTTCGGCCCACCCCGCCGTCCGCACACCGACGCTCACCTGCCGGCGATCAGCCTTGCCGCCTTTGATGACCCAGATGAAGGTCGAGCCCTGCATGGGGAGGAGTGCGTCTTCCGGCACGATGACGGCATTGGGCCGGATGTCGGTCGCGAGGCGCGCCTCGATGAACATGCCAGCCTGGAGCTGATGCTCGTTGTTCGGGACGCGCGCCTTGATGAGAATCGTGCGGCCCGGCAGCGAGACCACGGGGTCTACGAATACGACCTCGCCTGAGAAGTTCTTCCCCGGGATCGCGGCCACCTGGAAGCTCACGAGCTGACCGCGGCGCAGCCGGTCGGCGTAGCGCTCCGGCACGTCGAACGAGGCGTGTTGCGGATTCACCGACTGCAGCGTGATCAGCGGCGTCTGCGGCGACACGTACGTCCCGATGCTCACGAGCCGCCGGCCGACGACGCCGCCGAACGGCGCGCCGACCATGGTGCGGTCGAGTCGCGTCTTCAGCAGGTCGTAGTTGGCGTCGGCGCCGCGCGACTTGGCTGCGGCCTGCTCGAGATCGGATGTCGACGAGGCTTTCTGCGCGATCAATTGCTTGGTCCGCTCCAGCGCCTGGCGCGCGAGCTGGCGCTCGGCGTCGGCCTGGGCGACCTGCGCCTTCAGCTCCGCGTCATCCACCTTGAACAGCGGCGTGCCTGCGCCGACCTCCTGGCCTTCCCGCACCAGGATGTCGGTGATGCGTCCCGAGACCTCGGGGCGCAGTTCGATCGACTGGATCGCTTCGATCTGGCCGGTCGCAGCGATGGCGTCCACCACCGTGTCGCGGATAGCGGGAGAGACTTCGACGGGCATGGCGAAGCCGCCGGCACCACCGGGTCCACCACCTGCGGCGGAGTTGGCCTTTTTGCACGCGGCCGGTGCCGCGAGCAGGAGCAGAACAGCTAGGGCGCGGTACGACATCACTGAGGTTCCTTATCGGTAAAGAGTCTCTTGCCCAGAATGGTCTCGAGGCCGGCGAGCGCGAGTCGCGTTCCGTAGCGCGCTGCCACGTAGTCCGCCTCGGCCTGTGACAGGTTCACTTCGGCATCGACCAGGTCGAGAATCGTTGTCGCCCCGCTCTGGTAGCGGGTCTGCTGAATCCGGAAGCTCTCGCGCGCGGCGGCAAGGGCCTCGGCGGAGAGTCCGACGGACGTGCGCGTCGTCTCGTACGCATCGTACGCCGCGGTGACGTCGTGCTGCACGGCCCGCTGCATGTCGTCTCGAATCGCCCGGGTCACATCACGACTCACGCGCGCCTGCGACAGCGACAGCTCGCGTCGCATGTTGTCCCACAGCGGAAACGAAACGGCGAGCGACAACTGGGTGAACTTAGCGCCTGACGGCACGAACTTGTTGTCAAAGCCCACGCCAGTCCACGACAGTGTGGCATGCGGCAGGTAGTTGCCGAGACGCGAGCGGTACACGGCGGCGGCGGCGCGCTCGTCCGCCGCGACTCGCCGGTACTCCGGGCCCTGCGCTGCGGCCTGCGTAATCGCATCCGCCAACGACATCGCCAGTTCCGGAGCCAGCGCGGAATCGAGCGGAGCGGCATTGACCGGGCCGGCCGCGCCAATGCGGCGGCCGAGCTGCAGCCGGGCGATGCGCAGCTTGGAGGCCTGTTGCAGCTGCGCGATTTGAGCCCGCGTCAGCTCCAGGCGCAGATTGAGGGAATCGGTCTGGACCGCGGCGCCCGAAGACACCTTGGCACGCGCGACGGCGAGCTGGTCCCGCGCGCGCCGCAGCCTGTCACGCGCGACCCGATCGAGCTCAGCATTGGCCAAGACATCGTAATAGTCGGACTCGGTCAGGAACGCGGTCGTGAAGCGTTGGATGAGCTCGCTGGCGTGCGCGCTCTCGAGCGCAGCGCCCGAGCGCGACAGCTCAGCGAACTTCTGGCCGCCGAGGAACAGGTCGTACGAGGCGGTGATGGACCCCTGCACGGCGTACTTCTCGGGCCGCAGCGTGCCGAAGTTGAAGAACGGCGGATTATTGCGCGTCGCGGTGGTCGCCAGGGAAATCGACGGCAGAATGAATACCGCGAACGCGCTGCGCCGTGCCCAGACCGCGTTATCGACCTGGCCGAGCGCCGAGACGTAGTTCGGGTCGAGCTGCGCGGCGCGCTGCAGCGCCTCCCGCAGCGTCACCTGCGGGAGCGAATCTTGCGCCCCCGGCGACACGGCTGCCTGCAGGGCGAGGAGCAACGCCAGCATCAGTCGCCCTCCGCCGTGACGGGTTGCCGGCGACGCACGACCGAGCGATAGAGCCGCCCGGGCCAGCTGCCGATCCAATGGAACACCGACGGCAAGACCAGGTACGCCACCGGTACGACGAACAGCGTGAGCGCGGTAGAGAAGAAGACGCCGCCGACGATCGCGTAGCCCAGCGGCTTCCGCGACGCGGAGCCGGCGCCGACGCCCCAGGCCACCGGCACGGCGCCCATGATCGTCGCCACCGACGTCATGAGAATCGGCCGCAAGCGGATCCGGCCCGCCTCGAGGACCGCCGCGACGGTGTCGAGGCCTTTCTCCCTGAGCTGGTTCGTGTACTCGACGAGCAGAATCGAGTTCTTGCTGACCAGTCCGATCAGCAGAATCATCCCGATCTGACTGTACAGGTTCATCGTCGCACCCGACAAGTGCAGCAGCCGCCCGATAAAGGTTGGCGTGAGCAGAGCCACCACCTTGAGCGTCGCCAGCGCGCCGGTGACGGCGAGCGGAACGGCCAGGAGCACCGTCCAGGGGTGGAGCAGCGATTCGAACTGCGAGGCGAGCACCATGAACACCACGATCAGCGCGATCACAAATGCGAAGTAAATGGCGCTCCCGCTCTCCTTGTACTCCCGCGATTCTCCCGCCAGCGCCGTCGTGGTCCCGGGCGGCAGCACTTGCTTCGCGACCGCATCGATCGAATCGAGGGCCTCGCCCTGCGCGAGCCCCGGCATCAGCGACGCCGACAGCGTGAACGAGGGGATCCGGTTGAAGTGGTTGATCTGTCGCGCGCCGACCCCTTCCTGCACATTTGCCAGGGCATCGAGCTGCACCAGCTGCCCGTTCTTGCCCCGCAGGTAGATGCCGCGCATGTCGCTCGGCGTCGCGCGATCCTTGGGATCGAGCTGCACCATCGCGTAGTACAGCTTGTCGTTCCGCGTGAAGGTGCTGACGCGGCGGCCGCCGAGGAACGTCTGCAGGGCGCTCGCCACGTCGCGAACGGCCACGCCCAAATCCTCAGCCCGGTCACGATCGAACGTGACCCGCAGCTCCGGCTTGTTCACAAACAGGTCGGTCTGAACGTTCGCGAGACCCTTGATTTGTGAGGCGCGACCGACAAACGGTCCCATGATGTCGGTGAGTTTCGCGAAATCGGGATTCTGCACGACGTATTGAATGGGCTGCGAGAAGCCGATCGCCCCGGGTGCGTACGGGAATGCCAGGACTCCCGAAATCCCCATGAGCTGGGGAAACAGCCCGCCGAGCATCTGCTGTACGCTGGTGTGACGCACGCCCCAATCCTTCAGGATCACGCCGATGAAGGCGCTGTTGACGCCACCCGCGAATCCGCCGACGATCGTGAAGTACCCGTTCACGTCGGGCGTGCGCCCGATGATTTGTTCCACTTGGCGTACGTAGCTGTCGGTGTACGGCAGCGACGCACCTTCCGGGCCGCGCACGACCACAAGGAAGAATCCGCGATCGTCTTCCGGGATCAGCTCCTTCTGCAGCCGCGTCGGCGGGAAAATCAGAAACGCAAAGACGGAGACCGCGACGACTGCCAGCGTACCGAGCAGGACGGCAACGCGGTGATCGACGGCGCGCCGCAGCAGCTGCGCATACCGCTCCGACAACGCATTGAACCCGCGCTCGAACATCTGGAAGACCTTGCCGTGCTGGTGCTGCATCCGCAGGATCTTGGCGCAGAGCATCGGCGTGAGCGTCAGCGCGACGAAGCCCGAGATCACGACCGCGCCCGCGACGGCGATGCCGAACTCGCTCAACAACCGGCCCGCGGTGCCTGTCAGGAACGCGAGCGGCGAAAACACCGCCACCAGCGCGATCGTGGTTGCGATGACGGCGAACGCGATTTCGTTCGTCCCGCGCACCGACGCTTCCTCCGGCTGTTCGTGCAGCTCTTCCTGGTGCCGGAAGGCGTTCTCGAGCACGATGATCGCGTCGTCCACCACGATGCCGATCGCGATCGTCAGCGCGAGCAGTGTGAAGTTGTTGATGGAGAAGCCGAGGAAGTACATGATCGCAAACGTCGCGATGATGGACGCCGGAATGGCGAGGCCGGGAATGATCGTGGCCCGGACGTTGCGCAGGAACACGAAGATGATCAGGACCACCAGGATCGCCGCAATGAGCAGCGTGAGGCGCGCGTCGTTGATCGAGTGCGTCACGAACACCGAACCGTCGAACGCGCTCTCGAGCTTCACACCGAGCGGCAGCGTCTGTTGGATCGCGGGCAGCTCCGCGCGAATGCGCTTCGCCACGTCGATCAGATTGGCCTTCGACTGCCGGACCACGCCGATCGCGACCGAGGGCGTCCCTTTCCAGCGGAAGATCGAGCGATTGTCCTCGGGACCCAGCTCGACCCGGGCAACGTCCTTGAGCTTGATGAGCTGGCTGCCTTGGCTCGCCACGACCATTTCGCCGAATTCCTGCGGCGTTTTTAGCTCGCCTAGCGAGCGCACGGAGAACTCGCGCCGCGTGGACTCGATCCGGCCGGCGGGAATTTCGACGTTGCGCGAGACGATCGCGTTCTCGACGTCCTGTACCGTCAACCCACGCGCCGACAACGCCTCCGGCTGAACCCACACGCGCATCGAGTAACGCCGCTCGCCGAAGATGGCGGCGCTGCCGACGCCGGGCAGACTCTGCAGCCGTGCCTTCACGAGGCGGTCGGCCACGTCGGAGAGCTGCATCAAGTCGTAGTTGTCGCTGGAGAGCGCGAGCCAGAAGAACGGCTGCGCGTCGGC
>DATGVC010000266.1:0-17304 GCA_035300745.1 Gemmatimonadales bacterium
CACCTGGTGCGGGTATGGGGCACGCAGCGCGATGTCACCGAGCAAAGGCACCTCGAAGAGCAGTTCCGCCAGTCGCAGAAGATGGAAGCCGTCGGCCAGCTGGCCGGGGGAATCGCGCACGACTTCAACAATCTGTTGACGGCCATTCTCGGGAACACACAGCTCCTGCTCCGCGACCTGCCCCCCGGCGACGCCAAGCGGGGCGACGTCGAAGAGATCCGCAAAGCATCCGAACGGGCGGCGTCGCTGACCCGCCAGCTGCTGGCGTACAGCCGCCGGCAGATGCTGCAGCCGAAAGTGCTCGACCTCAACGTCGTCGTGGCCGAGATGGACAAGATGTTGCGCCGCCTCATCGGGGAGCACATCGCGCTCGTGGCCGCCCTGCAGTCCGATCTGGGGCACGTGCGGGCGGATCCCAATCAGATCGAGCAAGTGATCGTGAACCTGGCGGTGAACGCGCGCGACGCGATGCCCGACGGCGGGAAACTGACCATCGAGACCGCCAACGTGGACCTGGACGAGACGTTTGCGCAGGCGCACCTCGGCTCCGTCCCGGGAGCCTACGCCATGCTCGCGGTGACCGATACCGGCCATGGCATGGACGTCAACGTCCGCGCCCATCTGTTCGAGCCGTTCTTCACGACCAAGGAAGTCGGCAAGGGAACGGGGCTCGGGCTCGCCACGGTATACGGGATCGTGAAGCAGAGCGGCGGCTACATCTCCGTATACTCGGAGCGGGGGCGCGGCTCGACCTTCAAGATCTATCTCCCGCGGATCGCGACGCCCTCCGCTACGCCGGCCGCTCCACCGCGAGTCGGGGCAGCCCGCGGCAGTGAAACGGTACTCGTCGTCGAGGACGAACTTGCCGTGCTGACACTCAGTCGCCGTGCGCTCGAAGCGCAAGGCTATGTCGTCCTGGCCGCTTCCGACGCCGCCGCGGCGCTACGAGTGGTCGAGCGCCATGGCGGCACGATCCACCTGCTCCTGACCGACGTCGTGATGCCGGGCATGTCGGGACGGGATCTGGCTGATCGCCTGACCGCGCAGCGGCCCGGGATTCGCGTGCTGTACATGTCGGGATATCCGGGGGACGCAGTCGTCCAGCACGGTACGCTCCCGTCCGGGAGCGCCTTTTTACAGAAGCCGTTTTCGCCCGACGGCCTCGCGCGAAAGGTGCGCGATGTGCTGGACGCCACCGCATGAACGCGATAGGCTATCGAACATGACGCACACCGCGCAATCCACCTTCAGCGGGCCAGGGGGTTTGGATCAGGCGCAACTCGCCCGTCTCGTGGACCAGCTTCCGGTGCTGCTCTGGTCGGCCGACGAACACCTGAACGTGACATCGCGGCACGGCGGCGGGTTGGCACTCCTGGGACCGCCACCGGGACCGGACGAAGGACTTCGCGTCGGAGCTGGTGTGGAAAACCCTGCCGATAGCGCCATCGCCATTCGCGCGCACGCAGCGGCCCTGCGTGGCGAGGCGGCGACGTACGAAGTCAGTTTCCGCGGACGCACCTTTAGCGCGCGCGTGGAGCCGTTGCGTGAATCGAATGGGCGGGTGACCGGTGTGATCGGCGTCGCGTTCGACGTTACCGATCGGCGCCGCGCGGAGGACGCCCTGCGCGAGAGCGAGGCGCGGCTGCGCACGATCATCGAGAGCGAGCCCGAGTGCGTAAAGCTGGTGGATACTCAAGGCCGGCTGCTCGACATGAATCCGGCCGGCCTCGCGATGATCGAAGCGGAGAGTATCGATGCCGTCCGCGGGCTACCCGTCACCGACGTCGTGGCTCCGGAACACCGTGCGGCCTTCGAGGAACTCCATCGCCGCGTATTCGCGGGCGAATCGGGCACGCTCGAGTTCGAAGTGATCGGTCTCAGAGGCAAGCGCAGTTGGCTCGCCACCCACGCAGTCCCCCTGCGGGACGCGTCCGGCACCATCCAGGCGGCGCTCGGCATCACACGAGACATTTCCCGCCGCCGGCTTGCGGAGCGCGCGCTGGTGGAATCGGAGGAACGGTTCTGCAAGGCATTCTACGCCAATGCCCTGCCGCTTCTCATCACGCGACTGGACGACGGGATGGTCCTCGATACGAATGAAGCGTTTTCGGAACTCGTGAATCGTCCGCGTGAAGAGATCCTGGGCCAGACGACCGTCACACTTGGCGTCATCGATCCCGCGCGACGGGCAGCTATTATGGACAAGCTCCGTGAAGAGGGAGTGGTGAGAGATATCGATCTCGAGCTCCGGCCCCGCGACCGCGAGCCGCGCAACGGTCTGCTCTCGCTCGTCCGCATCGAGCTGGGCGGCCAGCAGTGCACGCTGGGCACATATCGCGACGTCACGGAGGCCAAGCAGGCCGACGCGCAGCTGCGGGCCTCCCGGTCCGCTTTGCGCAGCCTCGCCACTCGGCAACAAGACATTCGCGAAGACGAGCGGACGCGAATTGCGCGGGAAATTCACGACAGCCTCGGCCAGGCGCTGACAGCGCTGAAGTTGCAGCTCGCGGCTGCACAGGACGCAGCCGCGACGGAAGCCCCCGCGCTGAGTACCCGGCTTTCTGAAACGGCGTCGATGGTCGATGACCTGGTAAAGAGTGTCCGCCGCATCGCCACTGAGCTGCGGCCTGCAATTCTCGATCAGCTGGGGTTGCCGGCTGCCGTCGAATGGCTGGCGCAGGACTTCGCGCGCCGTACCGGGATTCGCTGCCTGGCGACCATTCTGCCCATCAACGGCGCTATCAGCGACGAGCTCGCGACCGCGCTGTTTCGCATAGTGCAGGAAGCGCTCACGAACGTGTCGCGCCATGCGGGGGCGACGCGGGTGAGCATCGAGCTCGGCGTGAAGAGCGACTGCGTCACCCTCGAAGTCAACGACGACGGCGGCGGGATCACGGAAGCGGGGACGACCGGCCCCCGCTCGCTGGGGATTTTGGGAATGCGTGAGCGTGCCGCAGTGCTCGGTGGCGTGTTGGAAGTCGCGCCGCGCTCGGGCGGAGGAACACGCGTCGCTGCATGGTTCCCCCCCCCCCCGACGCTCCACGGCCGCAAGCGAGCCGAAAGATGATTCGCATTCTCGTCGTCGACGATCACGCGCTGGTGCGCCGTGGACTGATCGAGCTCATGCAAGGACTGCCCGATGGCGTGCAGTTCGGCGAGGCAGGCACCGCCGCCGAAGCGGTGCCGCTCGCCTTCAGTGAGCGGTGGGATGTGGTGCTGCTCGACCTTGGTTTGCCTGACCGGCACGGGCTCGAGGTGCTGAAGGAGCTGCACGCCGCCCGCCCACTGCTGCCGGTGCTGATTCTGACGATGTTCCCCGAAGACCAGCTCGCCTTGCGCATGCTCGAGATGGGCGCTTCCGGTTATCTGACCAAGGAATCAGCACCCGAAGAGCTGCTCCGCGCGCTCGAGCGGGTGATGGCCGGTCACAAGTACTTGAGCCCAGCGATGGCCCAGGCCGTCGCCGACGGTCTGGGCGGACCCCCGCCCGCGCCGCACGAGCAGCTGTCGGACCGGGAGCTCGAGGTGCTGCGCCTGCTCGCCGCGGGCCGTCCCATCACCGCGATCAGCCGGCAGCTCGGTCTCTCGCCCAAGACGGTGACGACGTATCGAGCCCGGCTGCTCCACAAATTGCGGATGCGTTCCAATGCCGAGCTGACGTTCTACGCGACGCAACATGGGCTCATCAGTCCGGCGGCACTGCGCGCGACGTCCTAAGGCATCGTAGGGAAAGCCCTACTCGCCAGGTTCTCTACCGCCGACAGACACGATTCCCAGCATCACCAAGACTATGGCATGGAACAAGTTCGCGTCCTCATGCTGGAGGACGACGAGAACGACGCCCTCTTGGTCCGTCGTGAGCTCGGACGTCTCAATCCGCCACCGGTCGTGCAGCACGTGCGCGGCGAGTCCGACTTCGTCACCGCGCTCAGCGGTCCCGCACCACATCTGATTTTGTCCGATCACAACATTCCAGGGTTCGGCGGCTGGAAGGCCCTGGAGTTGGCGCAGCGCACGCTGCCCGAGGTGCCGTTCATCCTCGTGACGGGGTCGCTCGACGAGGAAACCGCGGTCGCGTATCTGAAGGGCGGCGCTTCCGACTACATCCTGAAAGATCGCGTCGTGCGTCTCGGCCCCGCCGTGCTTGAGGCGCTCGGGCGCGCGCGCCAGCGAGAGGCGTTGCGCCGCCACGAGCGGCTGCTGCGGCAAATCATCGACGCGAACCCCAGTCTGATATTTGTGAAAGATTGGGACGGCCGCTTCGTCCTCGTCAACCAAGCCACCGCCGACATCTACGGCACCACGGTCGAGTCCCTCATCGGTAAGACGGACGCCGACTTCAATTCGAACGCGGAGGAAGTCGCGCACTTTCTCCGCGACGACCGCCAGGTGATCTCGTCCGGCCGCCCTAAGTTCATTGGCGAGGAGCGTGTTACCAACCCCACAACCAAGGAGACGCGCTGGTTTCAAACGATCAAGGTGCCGCTGCGCATGCCGGGGCAAGAGGCCACTACGATGCTCGGTGTGGCCACCGAGATCACCGAGCGCAAGCGCCTCGAAGAGCAGCTGATGCAATCCCAGAAGATGGAGGCGATCGGTCAGCTCGCGGGCGGCGTCGCCCATGACTTCAATAACATCCTCACCGCGATCGTCGGTTACACCGACCTGCTGACGGCGGACTTCGCCGGAAACGCCCGCCAGCTCGAAGACCTCGAGGAGATTCGCAAGGCGGCGCGGCGCGCCGCCGCGCTCACCCGCCAGCTGCTCGCCTTCTCGCGCAAACAGGTGCTCGAGCCCCGCATCATCGACGTCAACGACGTGGTGTTGAATCTCGACAAAATGCTGCGTTCGCTGATCTCCGAACGCATCGAGCTCAAGACGGAGCTGGCGACCGACCTCGCCGCGGCGCGGGCCGATCCGAATCAACTCGAACAGGTGATCATGAACCTGGCGATCAATGCCCGCGACGCAATGCCCGACGGAGGCACGCTGACCATCGAAACGGGCAATGCCACGCTGGACCAGTCGTACGCCGCGCAGCACGTCTCGGTGATCCCCGGTGACTATGTGATGCTCGCCGTCAGCGATACCGGCTGCGGCATGGACCAGAACACGCAGGCTCGCATCTTCGAGCCGTTCTTCACGACCAAGCCGCCTGGGCGGGGAACGGGCCTGGGACTGTCGACCGTGTACGGCATCGTGAAGCAGAGCGGCGGCAACATCTGGCTCTACAGCGAGGTCGGCAAAGGGACGACGTTCAAGGTGTATCTGCCCGCGATCGAGGCGGTGCCCGAACAGGCCGGCAAAGCCGCGGTCGCCGAGACGGGGCGGCCCGGTGGCGGCACCGTCCTGGTCGTGGAGGATGACGACCAGCTGCGCCGCCTGGCGCACCGCGCGCTCGCCGCGCAAGGCTACCTGGTGCTGGAAGCCGACCGCGGCGCCACGGCCCTCGACATCGCGAGGCGACACAACGGCGCGATCGATCTGTTGCTGACCGACGTGGTCATGCCGGACACCAACGGTCGCAAGCTCGCCGATGCGCTGCGGGCAACGCGTCCGGGAGTGCGCGTGCTGTTTATGTCGGGGTATCCGGACGGCGCCATCAGCAAACACGGGATCCTGGAGCACGGCGTCGCGTATCTCGCAAAGCCCTTCACTACCGAAGCGATCACCCGCAAGGTCCGCGAGGTCCTGGAGGCGCGATGAGCCAGTCGATCCAGCGCAAGCTACCCCTGTTCGTCACGACGCTGCTGCTCGCGGTGACGATCGCGCTGCTCACGATCGGCTACGGCGAAGTCCGCCAGGCGTCCCGTGCGCTCTCCGACAAGCGCCTCCAGCTCGCCGATAGTGTGCTCGCGGCCCTGCTCCAGACATCCCAGCAGCGGGCGCGGATAACGACCCTGGCGAAGGACTCCGCCATCGTCGCGTTTCTGCGCTCGGGGGGACAGCGGGGGCGCGCGCAGGCGCTTGCGGCGATGCGTCGCATTACCAACGACACCGTCACCAACGCCAGCCTCGAGCTGCGGGACTTCAGCGGCCGGCTGCTGCTGCGCACCGGACGGTTTACGCTCGCCGACAGCGTTCTGGTCTCACCGGGAACGGACTCGGCGCGGTTCGGTCCCCTGCTGCGTCGGGACACACTCCTCTATTTCGGTGTGGCAGCCGCGAGCGGGCACGCCGAGCACGATGGGGGAATCGTCCAGCAGGTCGCGCGGCTGCAACTCAACGACCGCACTCGCCGGACGCTGACCGGGCTGGCCGGTGGCGACGTGTCCTTGCTGTTCGGTGATGCTGCCGGCGATCCCTGGACGGATTTCGCCACGATCGTTCCCACTCCGCCGGAGCGCGTCCGCACGAGCGCAACGGCGATGAATTACGACCGCGGTGAAACGAAGCGCGGAATCGCAAAGGCGGTCCTGGGAACGCCCTGGATGGTCGTCGCCGAGCTTCCCAGTCGGGTGATACTCGCGCCAGCGCGTGGCTATCTGCTCAGCATGGCGCCGATCGCCGCGCTCATCGTTCTCGTCGGTGCGCTGGCTGCGTGGTGGGGGAGCCGGCGTATCACGACGCCGCTGGTCGGCGTCACCCACGCCGCGGAAGCGATCGCCTCGGGCGATTTGGAACAGCGCGTGCCCGCGGGTGGCGACGATGAGCTGGGCCGGCTGGCCCGGTCGTTCAACACGATGGCCGAGCAAGTGTCGCGCTCGCACCACCAGCTCGAGGCGCAAGTCGCGCAGCGCACCCAGGCGCTGGAGGGGATTAACGCAGAGCTGGAGTCCTTCTCCTACTCGGTCTCCCACGATCTCCGGGCGCCGCTTCGCGCCATTCATGGCTTCGCGCGGATCCTACTCGAAGACCATAACGCGCAGCTCGAACCTGAGGCCCAACGGCTGCTGGGGGTGATCGATCAGAACACGCGCCGCATGGGACAGCTCATCGACGACCTGCTCGCCTTCTCGCGCCTCGGCCGTACGGAGATCGTGACGAGGCCGGTCGACATGAAGGAGCTGACCCAGCTCGTCGCGGACGAAATCCAGCGCGGCGAGGCCGGCAGAAACGAATCCCTGGAGATCCGGATCGATCCCTTGCCACCAGCGCGCGGCGATCGTGGACTGCTGCGCCAGGTGATGAGCAACCTGCTGCACAACGCCGCCAAATTCACGCGCGACCGCGCGAAAGCGCGCATCGAAGTCGGCTCGCAGCCGGATGCCGGGCAGACTGCGTACTACGTGAGAGACAACGGCGCCGGGTTTGACGCGCGCTACGCGGACAAACTGTTCGGCGTATTCCAGCGGCTGCACAGCACCGACCAGTTCGACGGCACGGGCGTGGGCCTCGCGATCGTCAAGCGCATCGTGCAACGGCACGGCGGCCGGGTATGGGCCGACGGGAAAGTGGATGAGGGCGCCACGTTCTATTTCACACTCCCAGGCGAGGAGCGCTGATGCACGGTGGCGTCGACATCCTGCTCGTCGAGGACAACGCCAACGATGCGGAGCTCACGCTGCGGGCACTCAAGCAGCGCAATCTGGCAAACCAGGTGCACGTGTGCCGTGACGGCGCCGAAGCCATAGACTTCTTTTCGGGCGGCGCCGGCCCGGTTCCGAAAGTCGTCCTGCTCGACCTGAAGCTCCCCAAGGTAGACGGACTCGAGGTATTGCGCCGCCTGAAGCAGGATGGGCGCACGAAATCGATCCCGGTCGTGGTGTTGACGTCGTCCCGCGAGGAGCCGGATATCGAACGGGCCTACGCGTTGGGCGCAAACAGCTATATCGTCAAACCTGTGGACTTCGAGGCATTCGCCCGCGCCGTCTCCGACGTCGGGCTCTACTGGGTCCTGCTCAACCACCCCCCACAATAACCGGTGGGCTCCCAGCTCCTGCGCGTACTCGTGGTGGAAGACCGCGCCGAGGACGCGGAGCTGGCCATCCGCGAGTTGCGCCGTGCGGAGCTCAACTGCGAAACCCGACGCGTCGACGCCGCGGACGCCTTTCGCCGCGCGCTCGCGGATTTCAAGCCGGACATCATCCTCGCGGACTATACCGTGCCGGGGTTCGGCGGCATGGCGGCGCTCGACATCCTCAAGACGGAGGCCCCCACCCTTCCCCTCATCGTCGTCACCGGCAGTCTGGACGAGGAAACGGCGGCGGAATGCATCAAGGCCGGAGCCGCCGACTACGTCCTCAAGACGAATCTGATCCGCCTAGGTCCGGCGGTCAGCGGCGCCCTTGCCTTCGCCCAAAGTCAGGCCGACAAATTCGTCGCGGAGTCGGCGCTGCGCACCAGCGAGCGCCGGTTTCGGGCGCTCGTGGAAGAGAGCTGGGACGCCGTCGCTCTGTTCGGTGCCGACGGGACGATCCTCTACGGCAGTCCCGCCACAACCCGCCTGCTCGGCTACGACCTGGCGGAGTTTGTGGGCCGCAATGCCATGGAGCTGATCCATCCTGACGACCGCACGGCCGTGCTGCTGCGTCTCCAGGAGGCGACCGCAGCGCCTCGCGCTCGCGTGCACGTTGCCGCGCGCGTCCGGCACAAGAACGGCAGCTGGCGCTACCTGGAAGGTGTGTTCACCAATCTGCTCGACGATCCGAGCGTCGCGGCGATCGTGAACAACTATCGGGACGTCACCGACCGCCGGATTCTGGAGGAGCAAGTGGTTTTGTCACAGAAGATGGAAGCCATCGGGCGCCTCGCGGGCGGCGTAGCGCACGATTTCAACAACATCCTCACGGCGATCGGCGGATACACCGATCTGCTGCTCGCCGATCTCGCCCCCGACGATCAGCGGCGGCGTGATGTCGAAGAGATCTATCGCGCCGCCGAACGGGCCGCGGCATTGACGCAGCAGTTGCTCGCATTCAGCCGGCGGCAGGTACTCCAGCCGAAGGTGATCAACCTCAATGCCCTGGTGCCCGAGGTCGAGAAGATGCTGCGGCGGCTCATCGGCGAGGATATCCTGTTCGCGACCGTGCTCCCTCCGCGGCTCGGGAACGTGCGCGCCGATCCCGGCCAGCTGGAGCAGGTGATCGTCAATCTGGCGGTGAACGCGCGCGACGCGATGCCCGACGGGGGCCGCCTTACGATCGAGACGCGGAACGTCGAGCTCGATGAGTCGTACGCCGCTGATCACCCAAGCGTCAGACCGGGCCGCTACGTCATGCTCGCCGTCACCGATACCGGCGTCGGGATGGACGAGGAGACGAAGGCACGGATCTTCGAGCCGTTTTTCACCACCAAAGTCCGTGGCAAGGGAACCGGCCTAGGGCTGGCCACGGTGTACGGCATCGTGCAGCAGACCGGCGGCCACATTTGGCCCTACTCGGAGCGGGGCCAGGGCACCACCATGCGGGTGTACCTGCCACGCGTCGACGAACCGGCGGACCCCATCGAGCGCCCAGGCGACGTGGCACCCGAAACGCTGCGTGGCAGCGAGACGATTCTGCTCGTCGAAGACGAGGCGCCGGTCCGCGCGGTCACGCGCCAGCTCCTGCAACGGAACGGCTATACCGTCCTGGAGGCGCCCGACGGACCGACGGCGCTGGCGCTGGTCGACGGCGAGAAGGGCAGCCAGCATGTCGATTTACTATTGACGGACGTGATCATGCCTGGAATGAGCGGGCGTGAGCTCGCCAAGCAGCTCAAAGCGCGACGACCCGAGGTGCGCGCGCTGTTCATGTCGGGATACACGGATGACGCCGTCGTCCGGCACGGGATGCTGGAGCCAGGTCTTGCGTATCTTGAGAAGCCGTTTCGCCCCACCGCCCTGCTCCGAAAGGTTCGCGAGGTCTTGCACAAGGAAGCTCTCTCACCCCAAATAAAACCCGAAAAACATCGGTAATATCGATACTATCTGGCGAGTGTGCGCTCACTTAATTGCTTAATCTCATTCGTGCCAATCACTTAAGTATGCGCAAGGCCCAAACAACAATTGTACTAGCTTGCCGCGCAACGGCTTACGACTGAACGTGGCGCGGCGCACTGACCCCCCAGCTAGATTCCGCCATGGCTTTACCGCCCCTCATCGGGCACGAAAGGGTTAAGACCAGACTGGCGGGCGCCCACGCCTCCGGAAAGCTGCCGCAAGCGCTCCTGCTTGCCGGACCCCGTGGCGTCGGCAAGCAGCGTCTCGCGCTGTGGCTCGCCCAACTGATCCATTGCGAGGCACCGGGGGGGGGCCAGGAGCCCTGCGGCCAATGCCGCCCATGCCGGCTCGTGCTGTCGCTGCAGCACCCGGACGTGCACTGGTTTGTCCCGGTCGAGCTGAGCAAACGAGGCGGAACAGGCGTTGGAGACGCCGACAAGCAGGTCGACCTCGTCGCCGAGGCGTTGGCCGAGGAGATGGCCGCTCGTCGAGAGCAGCCGCTGTACGGACCGCCGGTCGGACTGGCGAGTCACCCGGTCGCTTCCGTCCGTCTGCTGCTGAGGCGGCTCGCGCTGACGCCGGCAATGGGTAAGCGGAAAGTCTTCGTCGTGGGCGATGCGGAGCGGTTGATTCCGCAGTTGGGAACGGAAGTCGCGGCCAACGCGCTACTAAAGGCGCTCGAGGAGCCGCCTGCGGACTCGGTGATCATTATCACGGCCGCGGACCCCAACGCCCTGCTTCCGACGATCGTGTCGCGTGTTGTGCTCGTTCGTATGGCGCGAATCGCCGACAGTGATGTGACAGCTTTCGCGCAGCAAACGCTCGGAATTAGCAGCAAAGCTGAACTTGCACAACGAGTTACAGCTGCTGAAGGGTGTCTTGGCAAGCTCTTTGCAACGGCACCCCTCCGTTCCGGACAACCGGGCGGTGACCAAGCAGACCGGTTTCTGGACGCTCCGTGGCTGTTCGCGCTTGGTCAGGTGCCGTTTCAAGCGCGTGGAGGGTTCACCGACATGCTCGATGCGCTGGCCAACCGCTTGCGCAGCGAGGCAAAGCGCGGTGGCGATACGGAGAAGCTCGTCGAGGCGATCGCCCTGGTGTTGGACGCGCGTGATCTCGCGCAGGGCAATGTGAACCCGCAGCTCCTGGCTGCCGTATTGGCCGAGGACCTGCAGGTGACGCGACGGTCATGAAGCTGTCGCATCTGGACCAGGCTGGCCGCGCCCGGATGGTAGACGTCGGTGACAAGCCGCTGATGGATCGGTCGGCCGTCGCGACGGGAACGATTCGGATGTCGCTCGAGGCGTTCCGGCAGGTGGCCGAGCAGGCGATCGCAAAGGGCGACGTGCTGGCGGTCAGTGAGGTCGCGGGAACGCTGGCGGCGAAACGGACGGCGGAGCTGATCCCGCTCTGCCACCCTCTGGGCCTCGATCATGTCGAGGTCGAGACGAGCCTAGCTGAATCACTGCCGGGCGTGCAGGTCCGGGCGAGCATACGGGCAGTTGGCCGGACCGGTGTCGAGATGGAAGCATTGACGGCAGTCGCGGTCGCATTGCTGACTGTGTACGACATGGTGAAAGCAGCCGATGCAGGGATGGTGATTGGCGACGTGCATCTCGTCGAGAAGAAAAAGGCTCCGCGCGATGATTGACGGGAGCTTGATGCAGGTGCGGCATGCTGCACTCGCGGAGAGTCATGAAACAGGGAGGAATATGCAGACGAAAACTCAACGTTTGATCGTACGCGGCGGGATGATCGTGCTGGCCGCACTGCTCGTCAGTACCGTGGGCGGATGGGCCGGAGGCACGACGACCGATATGGAGCGCGCGCCCGCGTCGGGCACCGAGCTCCTCGGTGAACTGCGGTCGCTGCGTCAGCAGCTCGATGCGAAGCAGGGCGAGCTTGAAGTCGCCCGGCTCCAGCTCGACCGCGTCGATGCCATCATGCAGTATTCGACACATTACCGGCTGCCCGCCGACATGGCGACGGCGGTCTACGACGTGGCGCTCAGCGAGGGGATCGACCCCGGCTTGGCGTTCCGTCTGGTGAAGGTCGAGTCGGGGTTCAACCCGCGCGCCACGAGCCACGTCGGCGCGGTCGGGCTCACGCAGGTGCTGCCCAGCACGGCGCGGCTGTACGAGCCTGGGCTGACCACGCGCCAGCTGTATGATCGGGACACGAACCTGCGGATCGGGTTCCGCTACCTGCGGGACCTGCTGGACCGCTATCCCACCAACATGTCGTTGGCGTTACTCGCGTACAACCGGGGGCCGGCGAAGGTCGAGCAGCTGCTGGGTGCCGGACGCAATCCCGCGAACGGCTATGAAGCGGAAGTTATGAAGGGATTCCGGCACCACTAACCTCGGGTGCCGGTCTAGTCACCGGCTCGGAATCAGCAGAACGTCGCCGGGCCGGATCACACTTCGCATCGTCAGATCATTCGCTTCCAGCAGCGCCATCAGCCCGATGCCGTGCTGGCGGGCGATCTCGCTGGCCGTCTCGCCCCGCGTCACGCGATGGCGTTCGCTGCCGTCCGAGCTGACGGGCCGATACCGTCTGGACACCCGACGGACCCTCGGCTCGGGGGGGTTGCTCCAGGCGCCGCGCGGCACGACGCGCCCGCTCATCGGCACAATGATGCGCTGGCCCACGCGGAGCGCATGCGCGCGCAGATGAGGATTCGCCGCCTGCAACATGGTGACGGTGACCTTGTAGCGCTGGGCGATACCGGAGAGCGTCTGACCCGAGGTGACGTAATGGTCCACGAAGGTGACGCGCTCGTTGACGGGCAGATCGGCGTACCGCTCGGCCACCCGCGCGCCCTTGCCCCGCGGCACGCGCACGACCACGGCGCGCTGCGGCGGCGTTATGCCGCGCACAAACTGCGGATTGAGCTCGAGTAGCGCCGCGACGGACGTATCGGCCAGCCGCGCCAGCACGTCCAGTCCGGTCGCATCCGGAACCGATACCTCATCGAAGACGAGCGGCGGCAAGCGCTCGATGTCGGTAAACCCGTACCTAGCCGGCTGCTTGGCGATCAGTGCGGCCGCGATCAGCTTCGGCACGTAGTCGCGTGTTTCGCGGCGCAAGTGGCGCCGGTCGGCGATCTGGAAGAAGGTCTGATCGTCCACGGTGTCAGGCTCGCCCGGCAGGCGACGGATCTCCCGCTCGATCCGGCCGGCGCCGGCGTTGTACGCCGCGGCCGCCAGATAGACGCTCCCCAGCCGCTGCACGAGGTCCTGGAGGTGACTGACCGCGGCGTCTGTCGCCTTGAACGGATCGCGCCGCTCGTCCACCCAGGGGTCGATCTGCAGGCCGTATCCCCGTCCTGTGGAAGACATGAACTGCCACATCCCCACTGCTCGGGCGCGGCTGACCGCCGTATTCGACAGCCCGCTTTCGATCAGCGTGAGATAGACCAGATCCTCGGGGAGGCTGCGGGCGCGTAGCCGCTCCCGGATCATGCCTTCGTAGCGGCCCAGGCGGGACAGCCAGATCCCGAAGCGGTCGCGGGCATCGAGCTGAAAGAACTCGAGGTACTCGAGCACCCGGCGATTGCCCGAGAAGTTCGAGACGTCGATGTCGAACGTCGTCGTCGCGTCCCTGCCGAAGAGATCCTCCGCTTCCTTGCGTACGTCCTCCCCGCGCACCGCCACGTTGGTGCGCGGTGCTGAGAGCGATTCGGGGGAATGCTCGTGCAGACTGTCCAGCGCCGACTGATCGGCGGCCGAGTCCTGCGCCACGGTCGCCAACGCCGTTCCGAGTTGCACGGCCGAGCTGTCGCGGGCAGTCACCTCGGAGCCGGACAGGGACGTCACCGGAGCGGGGGGAATATGTGCGCCAGCGCAGGCGGCGAGCGCCGCTGCGCTAATCATCGAGAACCACACGGCCGTCAGTCGTTTCATCGTGTCGCCAGATAATTCCCCAGTAAACGGTTTGTCGCATTCAAGACCGCAAGTGCCGCGCCACGGGGCGGATCGACTTCCGTCAAGCATGACCCCACGAGCCGCGTCGCTTCTTCCGCGCGCGCCGACAGCGACACGATCACCACCGTCGCATCGAACGCCCGCACCGCTTTCACGCCCAGCAACTCGAGCGTGAGACGCGGTTGTACTGCCTGCTCCAATGCGTTCACGGCTGCAAC
Source organism: Gemmatimonadales bacterium (assembly GCA_035300745.1). Classification (GTDB taxonomy): domain Bacteria; phylum Gemmatimonadota; class Gemmatimonadetes; order Gemmatimonadales; family GWC2-71-9; genus 20CM-2-65-7. Next base: position 14,007 of record DATGVC010000266.1, read on the forward strand.
CGCGCAACAGCGCAGCTCGCCGGTTTGTGACGACACGCCGTCGGATGCGCCTTCAAACCGACGTCCATCGGACCACGTCAGCACGACCTTGGCGCGACAGCGGCCGTTCGCGAGCCGCTGGAACCCGAACTCCTGAAACCGCAGGCGCTCGTCGGGCACGAAGCAGCCTCAGTCGAACCGAACTTCGATCTGCTGCTTGACGCCCGAATCCTGATTCGCTTCGACCACGTCCACCTCGAGCCGGGGACGTCCCTGTGCGTCTTGCTCGGCCGAGATGAGTAGAATCAGCCCGCTGTCGAATTCCACCTTCACGTGCCGCACGTCCGAACGCACCGTGACATGTTTGACCGTCTCACCCCTCAACCGCGTCACCGCTCCCACGACGCGCCGCAGATCCTGCAGGTTCGCGGTGCTCACGTGAGACGCTCCGCGAGCAGCTGCGACAGCGCGGCATCGGGAATCCGCTCAGCCTGGATGAACAGTGACGACTTCGAGGTGGCCTCCAACGGATACGGCGTCCAGAACGACCGGCGCCGACCCGGTTGGGGCTCAGCAGCGGCGCGAAACGACAACACCAGTTGCCAAGCGGCCGTATTCGCGCGACGCTCGGCGACCGCGTCCACATGCCAAACCTGGTCCCCGTGCGCAATTACTCGCCATGACATGGCTCACCTCGAGCGCGGGAAAAAGCGCAAAGGGGCCCCAATATGGGGTTTAGCTCCTGTCCGGTCAATGGGTTAGCTCGTTTGCAACAACTACGGTGGGAGTCAGTCGTCTCTTGTGACGTAGGCGCGAAAGCGGGTCGCCAGGTCTCGCGTGACCGGTCCGGCAACGCCGTTCCCGATCGCCCGACCGTCGAGCTTTGAGATGCCCACCACCTCGGCGGCGGTTCCGGTCAGAAACACTTCGTCAGCCGTGTACAGGTCGTAGCGGTTCATCGGCAGCTCTTCCACTCCGTATCCCGCTTCCCGCCCCAGCTCGATCACGGTGTCGCGTGTCACGCCGCGCAGGATGCCTGCGTATGGCGGTGGCGTGCGCAGTGTGCTGTTGGACACAGCAAAGAGATTCATGCCGCTCGCTTCAGCGACATAGCCGGCAGCATCGAGCATGATCACCTCGTCCACGTTCGCCGCGATGCCTTCGATTTTGGCGAGAATGTGCGAGAGGTAATTCAACGATTTGACCCGGGGCGACAGGGCTTCGCGGTGATGGATCGGGGTGGCCGCCGTCAGTGCGGTCAGCCCTTTCTCGTACCGGTCCTGAGGCCACAGCTTGATCGTGTCGAAGATGCAGAAGACAGTCGGCTTCGCGCATTTCCGGGGATCGAGACCGAGGTCGCCGACCCCGCGGGTGACGACCAGGCGGATGTAATTGTCCTTGATCCCGCTTTTCGCAACGCCTTCCTCGACCATACGCCCCATGACGTCCTTCGACATGGGGATTTCGAGCCAGATCGCTTTCGCGGAGCCATAGAGTCGATCGAGGTGGGCGTCGAGCCGGAAGATGCGGCCGCCGTAGGCCCGGATGCCCTCGAATACGCCGTCGCCATAAAGTAGGCCGTGGTCGAATACAGAAACGACCGCGGCGCCGCGGTCGTACCACGTCCCATCGATCCAGACGATGGAGGGCATCGGAAGGAATCTGCCTCCTATGTCCCGCCGTGACAACAGGGGTGGGAAGACGCAGTGAGGCGGCTGGGGATCGAACCCAGGACCTACGGATTAAAAGTCCGTTGCTCTACCAACTGAGCTACCGCCTCGGGTCGGCGAAAGATAGTCGCACGCGTTACGTTTTGCCCTGTTATGAGCACGCCTGCCTCGACGCCGATCTCTAACGTTTCCGATACCGCCCGCTGGGTCGCCATGTACAGAGCCATGGAAAGCGAGCGCCCCGACGCCCTGTTCCATGATCCTTACGCGCGGCGCCTCGCGGGAACCACGGGCGAGCAGATTCTCGCCTCGATGCCCCAAGGCCGGCGCTGGGCGTGGCCGATGGTCGTGCGCACTGCGGTGATGGACGAGGTCATCATGCGTCTGGTCACGCGGCAGGGCGTGGACACGGTCCTCAACCTGGCCGCCGGTCTCGATGCGCGCGCCTACCGTCTCGATCTGCCCCGCGACCTTCACTGGATCGACGTGGACCTCGAGGGCATCCTCTCGTATAAGGAGGCGGCGCTCGCCGGTGAGCAGCCGCGCTGCCGGGTCGAGTTCGTTCGCGCCGATCTCACCAATCAGACGGCACGGCGTTCGCTCTTCCAAAGGGTCGGCGCCCAGGCGAAGCGCGCGCTGGTGATTGCGGAGGGGCTGCTCGTCTATCTCAAGCCCGACGACGTCACAGCACTCGCCCAGGATCTCTCGGCGCAGGTCGCGTTTCGCTGGTGGCTGATCGATCTCGGCTCGCCGGCACTGCAGCAGTTCCTCAGCCGCACGTGGGGCAATCAGCTGCGCGCGGGAAACGCCCCGATGCTCTTTTTTCCCGAGGAGGGGACGGCATTTTTCGCTCCGGCCGGATGGGGCGAGGCGGAATACCGCGCGATCTTCGAGGAAGCGCTGCGGCTGCAGCGCGCGCCGAGGATGGCGTGGGTGTGGCGCCTGCTGGCACTGTTCGCGTCGAAGAAGCGGCGCGAGCAATTCAAGCGATTCTCCGGCGTCGTGCTCCTGGAAAACCGTAAGGGACGGTAACCGTCTACCGCCCCTTACCGTCTCTTACCGTCTCTTACCGTCTCTTACCGTGCTTTTAGAAAACCCAGTGCACGCCGAGCTGCGTCTGTTGTGGATCGCCCAACCCGCTGCGGAGTGTGCCGTCGAAGTTGAACAGCAGGCTCGTCGCGGCAGGATCGCGGAAATTCTCTGAGCCGAGCACGTTGAACATCTGCGCTACCAGCTCGACGCGACCCTTGCCGACGTTGAACGGCCAGGTCAATCCCACGTCCCACGAGAAGTAGCTGTTGTCTTTGCGCAGCGTGTTTCGCGTCAGGACGCTGCCGTCCGCGCAGTTGCGGTCCGCGCCTGACGTTGCCCGCTGGCCCTTGGGGGGGGCGAAGGGACTGAGGGGGCTGGGACCGCAACTCGCCGACGTCGGCTGGGCCGAATAGATGCTCAGCCGGTTGTTGAGGAACAGCCCGCCGCCGATGTGCGCGACCATCCAGCTATTGAACCGGTGGCGTTGATCGCGGTCGCTCCAGCTGTATTCCGGCGCCAGGTTGTTCGCGCGCGCATAGCGGAACGTGAACGGATCGCGCTCGTTGTCGTCGTCCGACTTGTCGAACGACAGCGTGTAGTTGACCTGGAACTGGAAG
>DATGVC010000267.1:0-5051 GCA_035300745.1 Gemmatimonadales bacterium
CCTCCTTGGGATCGCGCACGTTGACGTCCTTGTCCACCACCACGATCACCTTGGCCAGCGACATCAATCCCTGCCCCCACAGGCCATTCATCACTTTGTACGCCTGGCCGGGGTACTGCTTGTCGATGCTCACGAACACCAGGTTGTGAAAGATCCCCTCGGCCGGCATGTGCAGATCCACGATCTCGGGGATCGTGAGCCTGAGCAGCGGCAGAAAGATCCGCTCGGTCGCGTGACCGAGATAATAATCCTCCATCGGGGGGCGGCCCACGATGGTGTGCGGCCAGATGGGATCGTCGCGGAAGGTCACTGCGGTGACGTGCACCTTCGGGTAGTAGTCGGCCAGCGAGTAAAACCCCGTGTGATCGCCGAACGGCCCCTCGAGCACGAGCTCCTCGCGCGGATCGATGTGGCCTTCGATCACGATCTCCGCTTCCGCGGGCACCTCCAGATCGGAGGTCACTGCCTTGGCGAGACGCACCGGCTCGCCGCGCAGGAAGCCGGCGAACAGAAACTCGTCGATCGTCGGCGGCAGGGGCGCCGAAGCCGCGTAGATGCTCGCCGGATCTCCCCCCAACGCGATCGCCACCGGCATCGTCTCACCCCGTTCCGCCATCGTGCGCCAGTGCGCCGCGCCCACCTTGTGCCGCTGCCAGTGCATCGCCAGTGAGTTCTTGCCGAGCACTTGCACGCGGTACATCCCGACATTGCGGACACCGGACACCGGGTCGCGCGTAATGACGCCACCGAGCGTGATGTACGGCCCGCCGTCCTCGGGCCAACAGATCGGCACGGGAAACTGGGCGAGGTCGACATCGGATTCCTCGATTACGGTATTCTGACAGGCGGCGCGGCCGACCGTCTTGGGCGGGAACTTCGCGACTTCCGCAAGCCGCGGCAGCATCGCGAGCTTGCCGAGCAACCCTTCCGGCACCTTCATCGCGAGCAGCTCGGCGATGCGCGTTCCGACGTGGTCGAGGCACTCGACGCCGAGCGCGAGCGACATGCGCCGCTCCGAGCCGAAGAGATTGACCGCCACGGGATACCGCGACATCCCGCCACCGCGCAGCGTCGGTTGTGCGAACAGCAGTGCCGGCCCGCCGCCCGGCGATTTCATGCAGCGGTCCGCCACTTCCGTGATTTCCTTGTCCACCGAAACCGGACGCACCACCCGCGTGAGATCGCCCGCTTTGTCGATGGCCGACACAAACTCCCGGAGGTTATCGAGTGCCATAGTGGACCGCGCAGATCCCGCCGGTCAGGCGCTCGAACCCGACGCGCGAGAATCCCGCCGCGGCGAGTCGCTGCGACAGTGCCTCCGGCTCCGGAAATGCGAGCACGGACTCTGGCAGGTAGGTATAGGCGTCTCTATGTTTCGACACGAATCGGCCGATGGCGGGCAGAATTCGCCGGAAGTAGAAGAGGTAGATCGCGCGCAGCGGCGCGAACCGGGGCGTGGCGAACTCGAGGATGACGAAGCGCGCTCCGGGTTTCAGGACGCGGGCCGTTTCGCGGAGGCCGCTGTCGAGGTCCGCGAGATTGCGTACGCCAAATCCCACCAGCGCGCCGTCGAACCGCGCCGCGGGAAACGGCAGCGCCAGCGCGTCGGCGGCGACCGGGACGGTGCGGGGAGATTTGCCCCTGCCTTGCGCCAGCATCGGGACCACGAAATCGGCACCGATCACGCGGCCGCGGAAACCGCCCTGCCGGGCGAGCTCCGTCGCCAGGTCGAGCGTGCCGGCGCAGAGATCGAGGTACGTGCCGTCGGGTTTCGCCTCCCAGCCGAGCCGCGCCACGGCCGTGCGACGCCACGACCGGTCCACGTTGAGACTCAGCAGATGGTTCAGGAAGTCATAGCGCGGGGCAATCGCCGTGAACAAACCACGGACGTAGGCTGGAGCCCGAGGGGGACCCATAGGCGCGAAAGATAGGCCGGACCACCTGAGCGACGCCAGCGATCAGCAGGTCGTCGCGTGGGCAAAACAGGGTCACGACGCGGCATTCCGCGAGCTGGTCCGTCGCTACGAGCGTCCGGTGTTTTCGCTGCTCTATCGGATGGTGCGCGATCGCGCGCTCGCCGAGGATCTCGCGCAGGAAACGTTCATCAAAGTGCTGAACGGCATCAAGTCGTACCGGCCGGAGTTCAAGTTCTCATCCTGGATTTTCAAAATCGCGAACAACGCGGCGATCGATCATCTGCGGCGCAAGAGCATTGACACGCTGTCGCTCGACGGCGCCCCCAGCGCCGAGACACCCGAGCAGATGCGGGCGACCTCGCTGCAGCTGGGCGACCGCACCGAGAGTCCGCTCGACGAGGTACAGAACCGGGAGCTGGGCACGGCGATCGAGCGGGCTATTGCCCGGCTCCGTCCCGAGTACCGGTCTTGCATCCTGCTGCGCCACGTAGAGGGGTATTCCTACGAGGAAATCGCGGACACCCTGGAGCTGCCCCTGGGCACGGTCAAAACTTATATCCATCGGGCCCGTAATGAATTGCGTGGTTATCTGGAGGATCGTCGGGAATGAAACCAGAGCCGAAACCGGGCCGTAGGACACCCAATGACTGACATCTCCATGCATCTCTCTACCGACGAAATCGAGCTTTGGGCACAGGGCCTTTTGCCTGCCGCCCGGGCCCTGCATCTCGCCGATTGTTCGCTGTGCCGCGTTGAAGCTGATCGTGAGCGGAAGGTCATTCTCGAGCTGGTGCAGCTGCCGCGCTTCGCGCCGGCTGCTGGATTCGCTGACCGCGTGATGGCACAGGTAAAGATTGCGACACCGTCGGGCGACTGGGAACAGCGCTGACGGCGACGTGGTGATCCACAATCGCAGGGGCGCAGCATGCTGCGCCCCTACTTGTTTTGCGCCCGCACCTCCGCCCCTACACCGACACCCAGCAACCGCGCCGCGCTGCCGTCGCGCACAGCAATCTCCACTGTACCACCTGATCCCGTGAATGCCAGGAATGCTCCGGATGCGACGTCCGCGAACGTGCGGCGCAATGGACCGACGCCTATCCCCGCAACACCGAGGCTCGCTCCGGGCTTCAGGGCGTTTGGGGAAATGTTCGAGATCAGCGTCCCGAAGCGATCGACGTAGAGCACTTCGCCCACCAACGCGTCTCCGTCGATCTTGGGGATCGGCAACGGTGAGTAGTGCGGATCGGTAATTGCCGTGCCCAGCGACTCAAACGATCCTCCCGTCGACAGCAGGGCCGCGGCGGGCGCGAAGACGTCGCGGCCATGAAACGTAGGCGCCGCTTCAGGGAGCACGGGGATGGATATGAACTTCGCGTTCCAGGACAAGAAAGAGAGCAGGCCGTTATCCGGTGCCAGAAAATACCGACCAAATCGCGTCGCCCCGAGCACTCGCCGCTCGGTGCCAACACCAGCATCAACGACCGCGACGTAAATCGTGCCCTCAGGGAAGAACATCCACGCCCGACTGAGGATGTACTGCGCTGCACGCACATCGCCGGGGGACACGTGATGCGTGATGTCGACCAACGTCGCCTTCGGAGCGTACGTCAAGAGCACGCCCTTCATCTCAGCAACGTAGCTGTCGGCCGTCCCGAAGTCGGTGAGTAACGTGACGATGGTCATCGGCTAGATCCTGACGGTACGCCAGCGCCCGCTTTTCCAGAAGAGGATCATGGCGATACCGCGCGAGATCGCGGTGACGCTCAAGGCCAGCCAGATACCGAGCAGGCCGATCCCCCGCGACCACCACGCGGCGAGCGGAATCCGCAGCGCGGTGAGCGTCGTGCTCGCAATCTGCGGCCAGAAGGAGTAGCCCGCGCCCGCCAGGGCCCCTTCGAGGATCAGCTCGAAGCTCTGCCCGATTTGCGCGAAGGCGATAACGCGGAGGTACAAGACTCCATCGGCGATCACCTGCGAATCACGCGTGAACAGCGCGACGAGCCGCCCCGGAATGACGAGAAAGGCGATCGCCGTCGTCACGGTGACCACCAGGCAATAGCCGACGGTGAGCCGCACCGCCTCCCCTGCGCGCGCCTCCTGCCCGGCGCCGAGGTTCTGGCCGACGAGCGCGCTGGCGGCGAGGGCGAAGCCGCTGATGGCGATGAAGCCGAGCCCTTCCATCTTATGGCCGACGCCCAGTGCGGCGAGCGCCGCGGTGCCAAAGCGCGACGTGAACCGCGTGAGCCACATGTAGATCACCGAGAGTAACACGCCCGCGAGCGACAGCGGCGCGCCTATACGAATGATTGTCGGCAGCGAGCGCCAGTCCGGTGCGCCGATGCGCAATAGTCCGCGCCGCAACGCAATGACCAGGCCCAACAGAAACCCGCCACCGCGCACCATGACCGAGGCGAGCGCGGCGCCTTCGACACCAAGCCGCGGGAACGGACCCAGCCCCATGATCAGCAATGGATCGAGCAGAATCGAGACACACACCGAGCCCGCGAGCATCAGAAACGGCGTCCGCGTATCCCCGGCCGCGCGGAACGTGGCCTCGATCGCGAAGAATCCGAACACCAGCGGCCCGCCCAGCAGCCAAGTAGACAGATACGTGTGACCGAGTGTTGCCACCTCGGCGGGGACCGTCATCAGGCGAAAGATCGCGCTGGCCAGGCCCAAGCCGGCGAGGCTCACCACCAACCCGGCGAGGACTGCATAGGCGACTGCGGCGGCCGCCGCCCGAGCGGCTCGTTCGGGGTCGCCCTCCCCGTGGCGGCGCGCCGCGACGGCGATCAGCCCGATCTCCACCATCTCGCCGAGATTGAGCACGACCCAGACCGAGAACCCCGCCGTGGAGACGGCGGCGAGCGCGGCCGGCCCGATGAGCCGGCCCACCCAGACGCTGTCGATCAGATTGAAGGAGAAGTGGCACGCCATCATCGCGACGGCGGGAGCCGCAAGCCGCAAGACGATGGGCCGCAGGGGGCCGGTCGTCAGCGCGCCAGCGACCTGCTTAGCGGGCGTAGCGTGCTACCAGCACGAGCGCGTCATCGTTGCCCTTCACGTGGCGGGTGATGACGAAGTCGGCGATCTCCTGCGGCGTATTGGAGAGAACGAGCGAATCCGCGAATC
>DATGVC010000268.1:0-9206 GCA_035300745.1 Gemmatimonadales bacterium
TCACAAGGTGCGGATCAATTACTACCCACCCCGCGGCGATAATAAGGAGGGGTGGGACAACATCGACATTTTCGGTTGGCTCGGCTATCCGATGCAGATCAAGGTCGACTTCCTGTGCCGCGACTCGATCCTCGCCGCGCCCATCGTGCTCGACCTCGCGCTCTTCTTCGACCTCGCCGGCCGGGCGGGACTCTCGGGGATTCAGGAATGGCTCTCGTTCTACTTCAAGAGCCCGCAGTTCGCCGCGGGTCTCTACGCGGAGCACGACCTGTTCATTCAGCAGACCAAGCTCAAGAACACGCTGCGCTGGATGATGGGCGAGGAGCAGATCACGCACCTCGGCATCGAGTATTACGAGTACGCGGAGAAATAGGACGCCCGCTTCCCTCCCGACCAGCAACACCTCAGGAGATCGTTGCGCATGACGAGTTTGACGCCGCTGCTCGCGTTCCTCGGATTATTCCAGGGCGCTGCGCCCGCCCCTCCAGCGCAGCACGCCGCCGGTGGTGAAGTGGCGCTCATCCTGCCGGACCTGAACCAGGCCACGTTCCTCGGCGGCATCGGCGGGCGCGCCCTGTTGCTGTGGGGGCTCGTGATCTGCGCCCTCGGTCTGCTGTTCGGGCTCGCCCAGTACATGCAGCTCCGCAATCTCCCGGTGCATCGCGCGATGCGGGAAATCTCGGAGCTGATTTACGAGACCTGTAAGACCTACCTCCTCACCCAGGGACGTTTCCTGCTCATCCTGTGGGTCTTCATCGGCGCCATTGTGGCCGTCTATTTCGGCACGCTGGCGGAGACCGTGAATGCCGCCGGCGTGACGGTCCGTGGCTTCCCGGCGGTCAAGGTGATCGTCATCCTGCTGTTCAGCTTGATCGGGATCGCCGGCAGCTATGGGGTGGCGTGGTTCGGCATCCGGGTCAACACGTTCGCCAACTCGCGCACCGCGTTCGCCAGTCTGACGGGAAAGCCATACCCCAACCATGCGATCCCGCTGAAAGCAGGCATGAGCATCGGGATGCTGCTGATCAGCGTCGAGCTGTTGCTGATGCTCCTGATTCTGCTGTTCATCCCGGGTGACTACGCCGGTCCGTGCTTCATCGGGTTCGCGATCGGCGAATCACTCGGCGCGGCGGCGCTGCGGGTGGCGGGCGGCATCTTCACCAAGATCGCCGACATCGGCGCGGACCTCATGAAGATCGTCTTCAAGATCAAGGAGGACGACGCTCGCAACCCTGGCGTCATCGCCGATTGCACCGGGGACAACGCGGGGGACTCGGTCGGCCCGAGCGCGGACGGGTTCGAGACCTACGGCGTGACGGGGGTCGCGTTGATCTCGTTCATCCTGCTCGCCGTCTCGAATCCGCTGATGAAGGTCCAGCTCCTCGTGTGGATCTTCGCGATGCGAGTCATGATGATCATCGCGTCGGGACTGTCCTACTTCCTGAACGCCGCCTTCGCGAAAGCAAAGTATCAGACCGCCGATCACATGAACTTCGAGGCGCCGTTGACGTCACTGGTGTGGCTGACATCGCTGGTCTCGGTGGCCCTCACGTTCCTCGCGTCGCGGCTCCTTATTCCGAGCATCGGCGGCGATCCCACGCTGTGGTGGAAACTGTCGCTCGTGATCACGTGCGGCACGCTCGCCGGCGCGATCATCCCCGAATTCGTGAAGGTGTTTACCTCCGTCGGTTCGCGTCACGTGCGCGAGATCGTGACGTCCTCCCGCGAGGGCGGCGCGTCGCTGAACATCCTGTCCGGCTTCGTCGCCGGGAACTTCAGTGCGTTCTGGTTAGGACTGACGATGATGGCGCTGATGGCCACCGCCTTCGGCGTCAGCACCGCCGGTCTCGGGACGCTGATGATCGCCCCGGCGGTGTTCGCGTTCGGCCTGGTCGCTTTTGGGTTTCTCGGCATGGGGCCGGTGACGATCGCGGTGGATTCCTATGGGCCGGTGACCGACAACGCCCAGTCGGTCTACGAGCTGTCGTTGATCGAGCAGGTGCCCAATGTGCGTGCCGAGATCGAGCGGGACTTCGGGTTCGAGCCGAACTTCGCGCGCGCCAAGGAGAATCTGGAGGAGAACGACGGGGCGGGGAACACGTTCAAGGCGACCGCCAAGCCGGTGCTGATCGGCACCGCCGTGGTCGGCGCCACGACGATGATCTTTTCCATTATCGTAGCGCTGACCCGCGGGCTGCAGCCGGAGTTGCTGTCGAACCTGTCGATCCTGCATCCACCCTTCCTGCTGGGGCTGATCACCGGCGGCGCCGTGATCTACTGGTTCACCGGCGCCTCGACGCAGGCGGTCACGACGGGCGCGTACCGCGCGGTCGAGTTCATCAAGGCGCACATCCGGCTCGAGGGGACGACGAAAGCCTCCGTGTCGGACAGCAAAAAGGTGGTGGCGATCTGCACGCAATACGCGCAGAAGGGGATGTTCAACATCTTCCTGACGGTCTTCTTTGGAACGCTCGCGTTCGCGTTCTTCGAGCCGTACTTCTTCATCGGCTACCTGATCTCGATCGCGCTGTTCGGCCTCTACCAGGCCATCTTCATGGCCAATGCGGGCGGTGCGTGGGACAACGCCAAGAAGATCGTCGAGACCGAGCTGAAGCAGAAAGGCACGCCGCTTCACGACGCCACGGTGGTCGGCGATACCGTGGGCGATCCGTTCAAGGACACCTCGTCGGTCGCGATGAATCCAATCATCAAGTTCACGACGCTCTTCGGCCTGCTCGCCGTCGAGCTGGCGGTGTCGCTGACGGCGAAAGGCGGTGCTACGCTGAGTCTCGTGCTCGCGGGCGCGTTCCTCGTCGTCGCATTGGCCTTCGTATGGCGGTCGTTCTACGCGATGCGGATCGAGTCTCCCACGAAGGCGCGCGTGCGCTAACGGGAGTTGCATGACCTCCACCCAGATCGCCGTCACGGCGCTCGGCGCCGTCGCCATCGTCTGGGTGCTGTGGTACTTCCTCTTCTCGCGCGGCACGGCCGTCGCCGCGACGGCCAGCGCGGGTGGAGTGCAGGAGGTGCACGTCACCGTAAAGGGCGGCTACACGCCCGACACGATCGTCGTCCAGTCGGGGAAGCCGGTGCGGTTGCAATTCTACCGGGACGAGACCGCCGATTGCTCCGAGCGCGTCGTATTCGAGCGCTTCGGGATCGATCAGCAGCTGCCGGCGTTTCAGACGACGGCCGTGGAATTCACCCCCGACCAACCGGGCGAGTACCCATTTCGCTGCGGCATGAGCATGCTCAAGGGACTGCTCGTCGTGGAGCCGGCCGGCGACCGCCGCGCCGCGTCATCGCCGCACAAATTCCACGATGCTCGCCCCCCGTCATGAGTAAGACCCGGATCGTCCTGCCCATCGAAGGGATGACGTGCGCCAGCTGCGCCGCCACGGTGCAGGAGGCCTTGGCCGGCGCGACCGGCGTCACCTCCGCCGGCGTCAACTTTGCCACCAACAAGGCGGCCATCGAATATGACGCCGCGCAGACGAACGTCGCGCAGCTCATCCAAACGGTGCGCGAAGCGGGCTACAACAGCGGCAAGGCCAGCGTCACCTTCGGGATCAGCGATCTGCACTATGCGCCGAGCGTCGCGCCGCTCGAGCAATCCCTGTCCAGGGTGAGCGGCGTCATCCGGGCCGTCGCCAATCAGGCGACGGAGACGGCGACCGTGGATTACATCCCCGGCATCGTCGGCGCGGAGGATCTCGAGCGGGCCGTGGTCGCCGCGGGCTTCGAGGTGGCGGCGCCGATCGCCGCGGAGGATCCGCTCGAACGCGAGCGCATCGCGCGTCGCCGCGAGATCCGCACGCTCACCTGGAAGTTCGTCGCCGCCGCGGCCGTCACGATCATCGCCATGATCGGCTCGATGCTGCTGATGGCCGATCGTCCCATGGGCGACAACGGCACGATGAAACAGGTGGACCTGATGGGTCGTCTGCTCATGCCGCTGGCGATCGGGTTGCGCGACTGGGTGGCGGGGCGGGGTTGGGTGCTCGATCTCGATTGGGTCAAGTGGGGACTCGCCATCATCACGCTCCCCGTGGTCGCCTGGTCGGGCCAGCAATTCTACAAAGGCACCTGGAGCGGTTTCCGGCATCGCGCCGCCGACATGAACACGCTCATCGGCGTCGGGACTGGGGCAGCCTACCTCTACTCGCTGGTGGCGACGGCAGTGCCAGGGATATTTCTGCGCGCCGGGCTTCCCGCCGACGTGTACTACGAGGCGGTCGCCGCGATCATCGCGCTGGTGTTGCTGGGCCGGCTGCTCGAGGCGCGCGCCAAAGGCCGCACCTCCGAGGCCATTCGCCGCCTGGCGGCCTTGCGCGCGAAGTCCGCGCACGTCATCCGTGACCGCCAGGAGACGGACATTCCGGTCGAGGCCGTCGTCGTCGGCGACCTCCTCATCGTCAAGCCGGGCGAAAAGGTGCCCGTCGACGGCGTCGTTACCGAAGGCGCCTCCGCCGTGAACGAAGCGATGCTCACCGGCGAACCGATGCCCGTCGCGAAGAAGCCGGGTGACGAAGTCATCGGCGGAACGCTGAACACGACCGGCAGCATCACGTTTCGCGCGACGCGCGTGGGCAAGGAAACGGCCCTCGGGCAAATCGTGCAGCTCGTCGAAGACGCGCAGGCCACGAAGGCGCCCATTCAGAGGCTTGCCGACCGCGTGGCGGGGGTGTTCGTGCCGATCGTGATGGCGCTGGCGATCGCGGCGTTCGTCGGGTGGTTCGACCTGGGGCCCCTGCCGCAGGCACGTGCGCTCGTCTTTGCGACCGTGGCCTTCGTCACGGTGCTGATCATCGCCTGCCCCTGCGCCCTGGGCCTCGCCACGCCGACGGCGATTCTCGTCGGCACCGGCAAAGCGGCCGAGTATGGGATCCTGATCCGGAGCGGCGAGGCGCTGGAGCGGCTCGCCAACGTGCGGACCGTATTGCTCGACAAAACCGGCACGATCACCGAGGGTAAGCCGACCGTCACGCACATCGTGACCGCCAAGAAGCCGGATGGCACGCCGATCAGCCCAGCCGACGTCCTCAAATGGGCGGCGTCCGTGGAACAGCGCTCGGAGCATCCGCTCGCCCTGGCGATTCTCAAGGCGGCGCAGGACAAGCAGGTCTCGTTGCTTCCGGTCGAGAAGTTCGCAGCGATGGAGGGCCGGGGAGTGCGTGGGACGGTGGACCGTCGCATCATCGAGGTGATCTCGCTGCGGCATGCGCGCGAGCGCAGCCTCGAGCTTGGCTCGCTGGGCGCCGACGCCGATCGGCTGGCGGCGCAGGGCCGGTCGCCGGTGATCTGCGTCGTCAACAACACCGTCTACGCCGTGATCGCGATCTCCGATCCGATCAAACCGACCTCCAAGACGGCGATTGATCTTTTGAAGCGGCGCGGGATTCCCGTCGTGATGGTGTCGGGCGATTCGCGCAAAGGCGCGGAGGCGGTTGCCGCGGAAGTTGGGATCGACGAGGTCCTCGCCGAGGTGTTGCCCTCGCAGAAGGCGGACCTCGTGAAGAAGCTGCAGCGCAAGGGGGGGGGCATCGTCATGGTGGGCGATGGCATCAACGACGCGCCGGCGCTGGCGCAGGCGGATGTCGGGATCGCCATCGGTACCGGAACCGACATCGCCATGGAAGCGTCCGACGTGACGCTGATCCGCGGCGACTTGCGCGCGGTGTTCACCGCGATCGAGCTGGCACGCCGCACGATGCGGACGATTCGCTGGAACCTGATCTGGGCGTTTGGTTACAACGTGCTGCTGATTCCGGTCGCCGCCGGTGTCCTCTACCCGGTGACGGGATGGCTGCTCTCGCCGGTGCTCGCGAGCGCGGCGATGGCGTGGTCGAGTCTCTCGGTGGTGCTCAACAGCCTTACGTTGCGGGCGTTCAAAACTCGAGGAGCGGCTACCCATGCGTTACTTCCACAGAACTAGCGCGAGTCCCGAAGCCGTCCTCGACGTCGCCAAGAGCTTTTTCGGCGGCCGTCTGGCGCCGGCGGAGGAGTCGCCGCGCCGGCGGGCATATCATGGCACGTTGGGTCGCATCACGATCAGCGCGCGGCCGGAGGGAGGACACTACACATTCGTGGAGGTTGCGACCGATCAGGTGGGGGAATCGGAGCTCGACAAACTCGCCAAGCGGTTTCTTGCGGAAGTCCACCGGCTCGTCGAGCCGGCGCACGTCATGCGCGGCGCATACTAACCCGCGACCTTCGCCCCGTATCCCGCCTGTGCGACGGCCGCCACGAGCTGGTCCGTCGTCACCGAGTCATCCTCGAAGTCCACTTCCGCTTCGCCGTCGGGCAAGTCGATGATGGCGGTATAGACCCCGGCGACACCCTTCAACGCCTTCTCCACCTTGGCCTGACAGTGAGCACAGGTCATTCCCGTGACACGCAGTTTGACGTTCGCCATAGCTCTCCCCTCCCAACTATAATTTAGGGCCATGGCCCTTCCTGCGACGCGGCCGACAGCAGCCTTCCCCTCCGGGGCGGCGGGGGCGGCGGGGGCGGCGCTGTCGTCCGACCAGCTCCTCGAGATCTACTACTATCTCCGGCTCACCCGGACGCTGGAAGAGCGGCTGGTAGCGCTGTACCGGCAGACCAAGGTCATTGGCGGGCTGTTCCGCTCGCTCGGCCAGGAAGGAGAGTCCGTCGCCTCGGCGTATGCCTTGGAGCGCGGGCGTCACAAGGATGTGCTGTCGCCCCTCATCCGCAATCTCGGGTCGTTGCTCGTGATGGGTGCCCAGCCGGTCGAGATCCTGCGACAGTACATGGCCAAGGCGGACAGCCCCACCCGCGGCCGTGAGCTGAACGTCCATTTCAACGATCTCGAGAAGGGCTATCTCGGCCAGATCTCCCACCTCGGCGACATGATCCCGGTGATGGCGGGCATCGCGCTCAGCTTCAAGCTGCGCGGCGAGCCGCGCGTGGGCCTCGTGTATATCGGCGACGGCGGCATGTCGACGGGCACGTTTCATGAAGGTCTGAACCTCGCCGCCGTGCAGCAGCTGCCGCTGGTCGTGATCGGCGAGTACAACCATTGGGCGTACTCAACGCCGCCGGAGCGCCAGTTCGCGGTCAAGGACCTCGCTGAGAAGACGAAAGGCTATGGAGTCCCCTCCGTGACGGTGGATGGGAACGATGTGTTCGCGGTGTACGAAGCGACCAGGTTTGCGGCGGAGCGCGCCCGCGGCGGGAAGGGCGTGCATTTCATCGAGGTGAAGACCTACCGGCGCAAAGGCCACGCCGAGCACGACGATCAGCACTACGTACCGAAAACCGATCTGGAGCGTTGGGCGAATGCAAACGATCCGATCGATCGGTATAGGCAGCGTTTGCTGGCGGCCGACATGGTCGCCGAGGGTGACTTGAAAGACATCGACGATCGCGTGCGCGTGGAAGTGGATCAGGCGACCGACGCGTGTGTGGATGAGCCACTGCCGCCGGCGGAGAGCGCGCTGCCTGGCGTCTACCTCGATCCGCCCGCGGCGGACAAGCTCTGGTTCAAGGTGTTGTGATGGCCGACGTCACCTTCCTCGAAGCGCTGCGCCAGGGACTCTGGGAAGAGATGGAGCGCGACGACCGCGTGTTCATCCTCGGCGAAGACGTCGGCCTGTACGGCGGCGCGTTCAAGGTCACCGACGGCTTCAGCAAGCGCTTCGGTGAGGCGCGCGTGATCGACACGCCGATCTCCGAGGCGGCGATCGTCGGAGCGGCCGCAGGCGCCGCGCACATGGGGCTGCGGCCGGTCGCCGAGATGCAGTTCATCGACTTCATTTCGTGCGCGTACGACATGCTCACGAACTACGTCGCCACGGCGCGGTATCGCGCCGGACTGTCCACCCCGATGGTGGTGCGCGGCCCCTGCGGCGGCTATGTGCGAGGCGGGCCGTTCCATTCGCAGAATCCTGAAGCGGCATTCCTCCACACGCCTGGTCTGAAGATCGTCTATCCGGCGACCGCTCGAGACGCGAAGGGTCTCATCAAGTCGTCGATCCGCGACGAAGACCCGGTGCTCTACCTCGAGCATAAGTGGCTGTACCGGCGCATCAAGGAACAGCTGCCGGAGGGGGAAGAGATCCTCACGCCGATCGGACAGGCGCGGATCGCGCGGGAGGGGAAGCATCTTTCCATCATCAGCTACGGCGCGACGCTGTGGAAATCGCTGGAGGCCGCCGAGCAGCTCGAGAAGGCAGATGGCGTGTCGGTCGAAGTGCTGGACTTGCGCACGCTGCTGCCGATGGACGACGCCGCGATTGTCGCGACCGTCAAGAAGACGAACAAAGTGCTGATCGTTCACGAAGACACGCGGACCGGCGGCATCGCCGGGGAGATCGCCGCGCGGATCAATGAGCAGGCCTTCGAATGGCTCGACGGGCCGATCATGCGCGTGACTGCGCACGACGTGCCGCTGCCGTACGCGCCGACGCTCGAGGACTTCGTGTTGCCGCAAACGGAAGACATCGTAAAGGCCGCCCGCTGGTTGGCGGCGTACTGACGGAGATCCAATGGCACGCGTAGAGGTACTCATGCCGCAGATGGGCGAGTCCATCGCCGAGGGCACCTTGAGCAAGTGGCTCAAGAAGGTCGGCGATCCCGTCAAACGGGACGAGCCGCTGTTCGAGATCTCGACCGACAAGGTCGACGCCGAGATTCCCGCGCCGGCCGCAGGGGTGCTGGCGGAGATCAAGGTGCAGGAAGGGCAGACAGTGCCCGTGCAGACTCTCGTCGCGGTGCTCGAGACCGAGAAGGGGGCCGCGGCACCCGCGCCATCGAAACCCGAGCCGTCGACAGCCGCAGCCCCGCCGCCTCCAGCTCCGAAACCGGAAACTCCGAAGGCTGCACCGGCCGCCGCGGCGCCGGCCGTCCGGCCTTCCGGCGATGGTGGGGGGGTCCAAACAGCCGAAGAACGGCTGCGCACGAAGTCGACACCACTGGTTCGCAAGATCGCGGCGGAGCACAGCGTCGACATCTCGCGCATCCCTGGCAGTGGATACGCGGGCCGTGTGACCAAGCAAGACATTCTCGGTTACATCGAACGCGCCCCCACGGCGCCCGCTGCTCCCCGCTCCCCGATCACTGGTCCGGGTGCCATCGAGCATCCCACCGTGGAGCCCTGGCCCGGCGACCGCGTCGAGCCGTGGTCCAAGATTCGCAAGATCACCGCCGATCACATGGTGATGTCGAAGCGCGTCTCGGCCCAC